>JAISUA010000179.1 GCA_031272305.1 Clostridioides sp. | reverse complement strand
TACAGAAGAGATAATAGTACTTTAAATGATAGAGAAATAGTAGAGTCAGATAAGTTAAATGACATAGGTTCAAATTCTTCACAAAATAACTTAAAAATCCTTGAAATTGGCTCAGGTTCAGGAGCGATTGCTATAAGTCTTGCAAAATATATTGAAAATGCAAACGTTGTAAGTTTAGATATATCTGATAAAGCACTTGAAATAGCAAATAAAAATGCAGTTCAAAACTGTGTTGAAGATAGAGTTCAATTTATAAAATCGAACTTATTTGAAGTGTTAGAAAAGAACAACTTAGACATACAAAGCACTTTTGATTGCGAAGAAAAAAATAAGAGTGTTCATAGTGAAAATATTGATAAAAATATTGATAAAAATATTTGTGATTATGTTGGATTAAAAGAAAATGAAATTGTTTCTAAAGAAATTTGCGACGCTTGTGAACAAAAAAATATCAGAAATTTTGATGATGCTGAAAGAGTAAGTATTGAAAAGTTCGATTTTATAATTTCGAATCCTCCATATATCAGAAAAAGTGATATTGAAGGGTTGAGTATTGATGTAAAAAATTACGAGCCACATCTAGCACTTGACGGTGGAGAAGATGGACTTGATTTCTATAGAAAAATCACGCTTGAGTCAAAAAAATATCTTAAAAAAGGTGGAGTTTTGGCGTATGAAGTTGGATATGATCAGGCAGAAGATGTTATAAGTATATTAAAAGAAAATGGTTATAGCGAAATTTATACAAAAAAAGATTTGCAAGGCTTTGATAGAGTTGTTATTGGAAGTAATTTATGATAAAATATAATATTGGAGTTAAGAAAAAATACTATATTAAAATAAATTTAAAAATAAATTTATATGATATAAAATATTAATTTTCGCACTTATATCTAAGAAGAAAAGTTGGATAACGAAATCATAGGTTTTATATGTCACTTTTTTATTTTTTATAAGAAAGTCGAATGAGTTTATAAGAAACGAGTTAAAAAAATTGAAATTGATTATACAATGAGGTGGGTAAATGTTTAAGAAATTAGAAGTTCTTGAGGACACTTATAAAGATTTAAACGAAAAAATAGGTGACCCTGAGATTATTAACGATCAAAAGGTTTGGCAAAAATATGTAAAAGAACATGCAGAGTTAGAACCAATAATTGCAAAATATAGAGAATATAAAGAAGTTATGCAAACTATTGAGGAATCAAAAGAAATTTTAAAAGAAGAATCAGATGAAGAATTAAGAGAACTTGCTAAGATGGAAATTTCAGAAAATGAAGAAAAAATAGAGCCTCTTGAAAATGAACTAAAAGTACTTCTTCTTCCTAAAGATCCTAACGATGAAAAAAATGTTATCGTGGAAATAAGAGGAGGAGCAGGTGGAGATGAAGCTGCTCTTTTCGCAGGAGATCTTTTTAGAATGTATACTAGATATGCTGAAAGAAGAGGTTGGAAAATAGAACTTCTTAGTACGAACGAAACAGGTGTTGGTGGATACAAAGAAGTATCATTTATGTTGAAAGGTAAGGGAGCTTATTCAAGACTTAAGTATGAATCAGGAGTGCATAGAGTACAAAGAATACCTACAACTGAATCAAGTGGAAGAATACATACTTCTACAGCTACAGTAGCAGTACTTCCAGAAGTAGAAGATGTTGAAGTAGAAATCAATCAAAACGATCTTAGAATAGATGTTTTCCGTTCATCAGGAAATGGAGGACAAAGTGTAAATACTACAGATTCAGCAGTAAGAGTAACACATATACCTACAGGAGAAGTAGTATCTTGTCAAGATGGAAAATCACAACTTAAAAATAAAGAACAAGCTATAAAAATACTTAAAGCAAGACTTTATGATAAAGCACTTGCAGAACAAAATAAAGATATAGCAGCAGAAAGAAAGAGTCAAGTTGGTACAGGAGATAGATCAGAACGTATTAGAACGTACAACTTCCCTCAAGGAAGAATAAGTGACCACAGAATCAATCTTACACTTTACAAATTAGATTCATTCCTTGATGGTGATA
Organism: Clostridioides sp.; assembly: GCA_031272305.1. Classification (GTDB taxonomy): domain Bacteria; phylum Bacillota; class Clostridia; order Peptostreptococcales; family Peptostreptococcaceae; genus Metaclostridioides. The sequence goes on along the minus strand of JAISUA010000179.1, from coordinate 17,007 downwards.
TAGATGAAATGATAGATTCATTGATAACAGTAGATCAAACAGAAAAAATGACAGCAATATAATTAAAGAAAAATGACATTAATAGACAGCAATATAGCAATATTAAGTAAAGAAAGATTATAGTTTAGGAAGGTGGTGTTTTATTTATGGAAACTAAAATTTACAAAATGAGTTCTGAAAATATTGATATGCAAATAATCAAGGAACTTGGTGAGTTGTTGAGAAATGGAGAAACAGTTATTTTTCCTACAGAAACAGTATATGGTCTTGGAGCAAATGCGCTAGATGAAACGGCTGCGTCAAAAATATATGAAGCTAAAGGCAGACCTAACGATAATCCTCTTATAGTTCACATTTCAAATAAAGAAGATATATTTGATTTAGTTTTAGAAGTACCAGAAAAAGCAAAGATAATAATAAATAAATTTTGGCCAGGTCCTATAACTATGATTTTGAAAAAGAAAAGTATAATACCTAAAAGAACAAGTGGAGGACTTGATACTGTTGCGATAAGAATGCCTTCTAATAAGATTGCAAATGCAATTATAAATGAGGCAGGCGTTCCTATAGCAGCACCTTCTGCAAATATTTCAGGTAGACCTTCACCTACAAAGTCAGAACATGTTGTAAAAGAAATGAATGGAAGAGTAAGTGCAATATTGTGTGCTGAAGATTGCGACTTTGGAGTAGAATCTACAGTTATTGATATGACATCAGATATTCCAACTATTTTGAGACCTGGTTCAATTACAAAAGAAGCTCTGGAAAGAGAAATAGGGGAAGTATTCATAGATTCAGCTATAGATCGTGAACAGAAAGATGTAAATATCAAAGCAATTGCTCCAGGAATGAAATACAAACATTATTCTCCAAATGCAGATGTATTTGTAGTTGGAGGAACTGAAAAAAATGTAGTTGAAAGAATAAATCAGTTGATAGCTTTGAATACTTCGGAAGGATTTGTTTCAGGTGTTATTTGTAGAAATAAAAATATTTCTAAGTATGATGGAAAAGTAATTGGTTTAGGAGATACATTGGAAGAAGTAGCTAAAAATTTATTTGATTCACTTATTCAAATGGACAAGAAAAAGGTAGATAGAATTTATTCGGAAAAATTTCCTACAGATGGTGTAGGAAGAGCGATTATGAATAGATTATTGAAATCTGCTGGATATAAGGTGATTGATGCCAATAATAAATATGACATTTTATTTGTTTGTACAGGAAATACTTGTAGAAGTCCGTTGGCAGAAGTTCTGTTAAAAGATATTATAAGAAAAAACGGAAAGAATCCTTACAGATATTTTGTTCATTCTGCAGGAATTTCAACGATTGATGGAAATGAAGCATCAAAAAATTCGTTTGAAGTAGCTAAAAGTAATGGTTTAGATTTATCAAAACATAAATCTAGCCAATTGACAAAAGAAATGATAGATAAAGCAGATGTTATTATAACAATGACGTATGCACACAAGAGAATACTGATACATTCACTTCCAGAATGTATGGACAAAGTTTTTACTCTTGGAGAGCTAGCGAATGAACCAAATGAAAATGAACAAAATTTTAATACAAACACTAGAACTTTAAGTGAAAAAAACGAAAGTTTAAGCGAAAAAAATATAGGTTTAAGTGAAAAAAATATAAGTTTAAGTGAAAAAAATGAAAGTTTAAGCGAAAAAAATATAGGTTTATATGATAAAAATAATAGTTACGACAAAAAATCAATAAACATAGATATAAAAGATCCTTTTGGAGGAGATATTTCTGATTATGAAGAAACATTTAATCAGGTAAAAGATTTGTTAGAAAAATTCGTAAATAAATTATAAAAGCAGTTTAGGAGGAAAAAATGATAATAGCATTAGGAAGCGATCATGGCGGATATAATTTGAAGTCGGAGATAGTTAAACATCTTGAGAGCAAAGGTATAAAAACTCTTGATTTTGGAACTGAAAATGCTACAGATTCAGTTGATTATCCTATCTATGGCAAAAAGGTTGCAGAAGCTGTAGCAAGTGGAAAAGTAAACTATGGAATAGTCTGTTGTGGGACAGGAATAGGCATTTCTCTTGCTGCAAACAAGATAAAAGGCATAAGATGTGCTGTAGTTTCAGACGTATTTTCTGCAAAGATGTCAAAAGCACATAACAATGCAAATATGCTTTCACTTGGTGAGAGAGTAATAGGAAAAGGACTTGCTCTTGAAATCGTAGATGCGTGGCTTGCAACTGAATTTGAAGGTGGAAGACACGAAAGAAGAGTATCAATGATAGAAGATTAATAAACTGAGCTTCAATTTAAAAATTAAGTAACGAATATAAGAAAATAAAAAAATGAAAAGAGGTATTGCTATGGGAAAAATTGTAGAGTTTGATCATCCATTGATTAAACACAAATTAACTATTATGAGAAATAAAAATACAGGTACTAAAGAGTTTAGAGAATTACTTACAGAGATAACAATGCTAATGGGATATGAAATCACAAGAGATTTGAAAACAAAAGATGTTGAAATAGAAACTCCAGTAGCTAAAACTTCATCAAAAATGATCACAGGTAAAAAACTTGCGATTATACCTATTCTGAGGGCAGGTCTTGGAATGGTAGATGGATTGCTTCAACTTATTCCAAATGCAAAAGTTGGGCATCTTGGACTTTATAGAGATCCTGAAACATTAAAACCTGTTGAATATTATTCAAAATTTCCTGAAGATATAACTTCAAGAGATATTTTCATAGTAGATCCAATGCTTGCAACAGGTGGTTCATCAGTAGCAGCTATAGATGTACTTAAGAAAAATGGAGCAAAATCAATCAAATTGATAAATCTTGTAGCAGCTCCTGAAGGAATAGCAGAAGTTCAAAAATATCACAGTGATGTTGATATATATGTTGCTGCTATAGATGAAAAATTAAACGATCATGGATATATAGTTCCTGGACTTGGTGACGCAGGCGATAGAATTTTTGGAACAAAATAAAAAAATTTTGTGTAGCTACGAACCCGTGCACGGACTCAGTTGATATAATTTTTGAAACAAAATAAAATTTTTAATAAAAGAGATTATGAAATTTTTTATTCATAATCTCTTTTTTGTTAATTTATGATTTTGATGAGTTGTGATAAGTGTAATGATAATACTTTTAAATAATTCAATTAAAAGAAAAATTTCACATTTAGTGTAAAATAAAATTATACATAAATTCATAAAAAATGTTATAATATAATACAAGTCACTCAGAAAAATGAATTTAACTTAAAAAGATTTTGATTATAAGTAATTAATAAGTATTCACGTGAAAAAGAAACGTAGTTATAGAAAAATTCAATAATCTATAAAAGGTTAAATAGTTATTTTTCATTGCAATTATTGAAAGAGAAAAAAGGTGAAAGAATGAGACCATCATGGGATGAATATTTTATGAGCATAGCTGAGACTGTTAAGTCTAGATCTACATGTCATAGAAGACAAGTTGGAGCTGTGATTGTGAAAGATAAACAAATATTAACTACAGGATACAATGGAGCACCTAGAGGTTTGAAACATTGTGAAACAGTAGGTTGCATAAGGGACGAGCTTAAAATACCTTCAGGTCAAAGACATGATCTATGTAGAGCACTTCATGCAGAACAAAATGCAATTATTCAAGCTGCATACAGTGGAATAAGTATAAAAGGTGCAGATTTGTACGTTACGACTCAACCTTGTAATTTATGTGCAAAAATGTGCATAAACGCAGGAATTAAGCGTATAATTTTCAAAGGGGATTATCCAGATCAATTTGCAATAGATTTATTAAATGAATCTGAAGTAATTTTAGAAAAATTTGATGATGAAAAATAAAAAATTAATTTAAAGGATAGTCTTTATATTGTTTAAAAAAGTAGATTTTTTTATAAGTGTAATGCAATAAATGAATTAAATACTGAATTTAGTTTAAATAAAAAAATTTCCAAAATTATAGTTTGATATTTATTTGTCTCTTTTATTAAAATTTACTTTTTTTTTAATTCAAATTGTATTATAATTATAATTGTTCTATTTGTTTTATCAATATGTAAAAAGAATATATAAATATTTTATTTATTATACGATAATAAATGATTACAAATATGTTTATATAAAATGTTACACATATTTTAACATATATATTCTTATAAATATTTATATATAATTTCAAGATAGTTTTTATATTTTTAAAAAGGGTTTTTTCGTACTTAAAGAAGTGAAAAATTTATCGAAGAAAACGTTATTTTCACAAGAAATAATAAAGTTATAATTATATAATTACTAAATAAAAATAATTATAAATAATTAAATATAAATAATTAAAAAATGTTGAGAAGTTATTTATGCAAAGGGGTAAGATTTGACTATGAGTAAGAGATTTACAATGAGAGATGTTATGAAGGCATTATCCTTGGTTACGCAGTTGAGTATAACTGTTGTAGTAGCTATAGTAGGCTCGATTCTACTTGGAAAATTTCTTGACAGCAAATTTAACACTGGTTCTATTTTTACAATAATATTTATAATATTAGGTATAGGTGCTGGATTTAGCAGTGCATATAGGACATTAGAAAGTTTTATAAAGGAGAAGTGATGTATTGGATCCTAAGTTAAAAGAACAGGTTACAAACGTTACAAAGGGAATGTTTGTGTACGCTATTATAGCGAGTATTATTTTATTTGTTTTTCAAAAATTAGATACGCCAATGTTTCTTGGAGTTATATTTGGAAGTATTATAGCATCATTGACATTTAGGCTTATGGCTATTAATATAGAGAGTGCTTTCAAAAATGTAGGAACTAGTACAGATATATCTAATCCTAAAGCTAAGCTTGCACTTGGCAATTTTGGAAGAATGTTTATTTATATAGCAGTAATATTTGTATCTATAAAATCTAAACATCTTAATGTATTGGGAACAGCATTGGGGCTAATAGGTCCTCAATTTGTTATATTTTTCAACAAGTTAGTTCTAAAAAATATAAAAGAAAGGAGGAAAAATAATTGAATTTCCAAGCAAAATATGTACTTTATATAGGCAATTTCAAATTAAGTGAAACAGTAATCACAAGTTGGATACTAGTAGCTTTACTAAGTTTACTTTTCTATTTTTTAGGAAGAAACTTAAAGAAAGAGCCTACAAGCAAAGCACAATTACTCGTAGAATATCTAATAAATATGTTAAATGGGTTTGTTAAGCAAATAATGGGTGAAAGAGCTTTGCAAGTATTGCCTGATATGATTCCTTATCTAGGTAGTTTGTTTGTGTTTTTTATGACATCCAACCTTACAGGATTATTTGGGCTTAGATCTCCTACAGCTGACTTAGATACAACTGTTGCGTGGTCTTCAATAACAATTGTTCTTTTATATTATACAGCTTTGAAAACACAAGGCTTGTCTTGGTTCAAAGGTTTGGCTCAGCCGTTTATACTTTTCTTACCTATGAACATACTTGGTGAAATCGCAAGACCGATTTCTCTTAGCTTCCGTCCATTCGGTAATATCGCTGGAGGTACCATCATAATGGCACTTATATACGCCACATTAGGTTGGATTTCTGGATTTATACCAGCAATTTCGATTCCAATTGGTCAATTTATAATACCAGTGCCTTTGCATATTTACTTTGATGTATTCTCAGGAGTACTTCAAGCGTTTATATTTATGATGCTTACAATGGTATTCGTTGCTAATGAAGCAGCAGAATAATAAGACTTTTGATTTATAGTATTTACATTATGAAAAATCATATACATCATTATGTAAAATAAATAATTAATTTAATTATAATAAAGACAAAATCTTATTTAGGAAGAGAAAAATTGAAATCAAAAATCAGAAATTAAAAGTTTAAAAGGTCAAAAAGAAAATTTTAAGAGGAAAATTAAGGAGGAAATTATTATGGAATTAGCACAAGCAATAGCAATAGCAGGTACTGCTATAGGAGCAGGATTAGGTGTTTGTTCAGGGATAGGTACAGGTATTGGACAAGGTTTCGCAGCAGGTAAAGCAGTTGAAGCTATATCTAATCAACCTGAAGCAAAAAGTGACATTATGACAATGTTATTACTTGGGGATGCCGTTGCAGAAACAACTGGTATCTATGGTTTCGTTATCGCTTTGATTCTTCTATTCGCAAATCCATTTATATAAGATTAAATTGGTTGAACATTTAGCGAATAAAAATAGTTTACTTGGGTCTATAGCCTAAAAACTATATTTTGAGGAAGGAGGCATGTAGGCGAATGGAGTTAAAACCGTTTGTAACACTATCTTATGAATATATATTTCAGATTGCTAATACATTGATATTGTTCTTTGTTTTTAAAAAGCTTCTTTACAAGCCTGTTATGAACATAATCAAACAAAGAGAAGATGAAATAAATAATATTAGAACTGAGGCTGAAAAATCTAGAGAAGAAGGTTCAGCACTTAAGAAAGAATATGAAGAAAAAGTTAGTATTGCTAAGAGAGAGGGTCAAGAAATTATCCAACAAGCCACACTTAGAGCACAAACTAAGTCTGATGAGATAATAACTGAAGCCAAAGAAGAAGCTCTTAGCTTAAAAGAAAAAGCTAATAAAGATATAGAAAGAGAAAAACAAAATGCTATGAATGATTTGAAATCAACAGTATCTGAAATAGCACTTCTTGCGGCGGCAAAAGTTATCGAAAAAGATATAGATAGAGAAAAACATGAACAGCTTATTCATGATTTTATTAACGAAGTAGGCGAAGCAAAATGATAGATATAGTAGCTAGAAGATATGCGGATGCCCTATTTCAAATAGGAGAAGAAGATAACTTGACAGGAAAGTTATATAAAGAGATGAATGATATTATAGATATTATTCAATCTAGTAATGAGCTGAACAAAGCTTTGAAGTCGCCTTTAGTTTCACGACAAGAAAAGAAAAACTTGCTTAGAGCTATATTAAGAGGTCAAGCGAACAATTATGTACAAAACTTTTTGTTTGTCCTTGTGGACAAAGACAGAATGAGTTCTCTAATAAACATATCTGAAGCCTATAAAGAATTGTTGAACAAGAAAAATAATGTACTTGAAGGAAAAGTAATAACTGCAATTGCTCTTGATAACAAGGAAATTGAAGAATTACAATTAAAACTTTCAAGTAAATACAATAAGAATATTGTGCTTGAAAATATTGTTGATGAGAATATACTAGGAGGAGTCCTAGTAAGACTTGGAAATGAAGAAATAGATGGTACTGTTCTGAACAGATTAAACAGTTTAAAACAGCAACTATCACAAGTTATATCTTAAGATTGGCGGTGAATTCATGAACTTAAAACCTGAAGAAATAAGTTCTATAATAAAACAACAAATAAAAGACTATGATAACAAAATAGAAATGACTGACACAGGTAGTGTTTTAACTGTTGGTGATGGTATCGCAAGTGTTTACGGACTTGAAAATGTTATGTCAAGTGAATTACTTGAATTTCCAGGTGAAGTATATGGTATGGCTCTTAACTTAGAAGAAGAAATAGTTGGTGCCGTTATACTTGGAGATGATGTCAACATCAAAGAAGGCGATATAGTTAAGAGAACTGGTAGAGTTGTTGAAGTACCAGTAGGTACTGGACTTATCGGTAGAGTAGTAAATCCTCTTGGACAACCACTTGATGGAAAAGGTCATATTAAATATGATCATACAAGACCGGTTGAATCAAACGCACCTGGTATTATAGATAGAAGATCTGTTTATGAACCATTACAAACAGGTATAAAATCTATAGACTCTATGATTCCAATAGGTAGAGGACAAAGAGAGTTGATAATAGGGGATAGACAAACAGGTAAATCTTCTATTGTTATTGATACTATCCTTAACCAAAAAGGAAAAGACATTACTTGTATTTACGTTGCAATTGGTCAAAAACAATCAACAGTTGCAAACTTAGTTGAAGTCCTTGAAAAAGGTGGAGCACTTGATTATACAATAGTTGTATCTGCATCAGCATCAGATTCAGCACCACTTCAATATATTGCACCATATGCAGGAGCTGCAATGGGTGAAGAATTTATGTACAACGGAAAACACGTTCTTATAATATATGATGATTTGAGTAAACAAGCCGTTGCATATAGAGAAATGTCACTACTTCTTAGAAGACCACCAGGTCGTGAAGCTTATCCAGGAGATGTATTCTATCTTCATTCAAGACTATTGGAAAGAGCAGCGAAACTATCTGATGAGTTGGGTGGAGGATCTATGACAGCTCTACCAATAATTGAAACACAAGCTGGTGACGTTGCTGCATATATACCAACAAACGTAATATCAATCACAGATGGACAAATATATTTGCAACCAGAATTATTCTATGCAGGTGTTAGACCAGCTGTTGACCCTGGTATCTCAGTATCAAGGGTTGGGGGTTCTGCACAAATCAAAGCGATGAAAAAAGTTGCAGGTAGTTTAAAACTTCTATATTCTCAATATAGAGAACTTGCTTCATTCTCTCAATTCGGTTCTGACCTTGATGATGATACTAAGAAGAGACTTGCTCAAGGTGAAAGAATAGTTGAGATATTGAAACAAGGTGAACATAAACCTATTAAGGTTGCACATCAAGTTATGATAATATTTGCAGTTACAAATGATTTCCTTGATGATATAGCACTTGATGATATTGCTGAATTTGAAACTGAACTATATAAATTTGTTGATGATAACTATCCAGAATTAGAAAAAGTAATTCTTGATGGAGGAGATTTCCAAGCTAAGTTGTCAGAAGCTATAAGTGACTTTAAAGGAAAATTCGTGGCAGGACGAAATTAATCCTTATATGAGGAGGTTAAGTAATTGGCAGGAGCAGGAATTAAAGCTATCAAAACTCGTATAACGAGTGTTGAAAGTACAAAAAAAATTACTAAAGCGATGGAACTTGTTTCTTCTTCAAAACTTAGAAAAGCTAAGACGAGAGCAGAAAACGCAGAATCATATTTTGTGGCTTTATATAAAACTATAAGAAACATTGCAAAAAATACAACAGGTCTAAAGAATGTTTATATGACACAAAGACCTGTGAAAAATAAATGCTATGTAGTTATTGCAGGAGATAGAGGTCTTGCTGGAGGCTACAATACAAATGTTTTCAAAACAGCTCTTAATCACATGGCAGGAGAAAAAGAAACAATACTTCCAATAGGTAAAAAATCCTATGAATTCTTCTCTAAAAGAGGATATAAACTTGCCGGAAAAGTTGAAAATGTTGAGTCATGTTCATATGATGATATATCAGAGTTAACAAATTCACTTATTAAGCAGTACAAAGCCGGAGAAATAGACGAAGTACAATTAGTGTACACAAAATTTATATCTCCTCTTGTACAAAAAGTGCAAAGAGTAAAATTATTACCTCTTTCAATAGATGAAGAAGATCAAATAGATGTAAAAGAAGAAAAAGAAGAACCAAAGACAAGAGCAGTAGTTCAATATTTACCATCTCCAGAAAAAGTGTTGGAATACGTAATTCCAAGCTATGTAAAAGGTATAATTTATGGAGGGCTAATTGAATCTTTTGCATCTGAACAAGGTGCAAGAAGAACTGCGATGGAATCAGCTACCGACAACGCGGACGAGATGCTATCACAATTAGAACTTAGTTACAATAGAGCTAGACAATCTGCTGTAACTTCAGAACTGATCGATATCGTTGGCGGTGTTGAGGCTCTAAAATAGGGAGGTTAGGAAATGGCGGCAAATGTAGGTAAAATAGTACAGATAGTCGGAGCCGTACTTGATGTTAAATTTGAAGGTGAAAACACCCTACCTAACTTATTAAATGCACTTGAAATTAAGTTAGGAGATAGAGAAATAATAGCAGAAGTTGCACAACATATAGGTGATGATACAGTTAGATGTATTGCCATGAGTGCAACTGATGGACTAGTAAGAGGTATGGATGCAGTAGATACAGGTGGTCCGATAACAGTTCCTGTAGGCGAACAAACTCTAGGAAGAATATTCAACCTACTAGGTGACGCTATAGATGGAAAACCAGATCCTGAAAACGCACCTAGACTACCTATCCATAGAGCAGCACCAGATTATGAAGAGCTAGATACAACATCTGAAATTCTTGAAACAGGAATCAAAGTAGTAGATTTACTTGCACCATATCTAAAAGGTGGAAAGATAGGTCTATTCGGTGGTGCTGGAGTTGGTAAAACTGTACTAATACAAGAACTTATCAACAACATAGCTAAACAACATGGTGGTATATCAGTATTTGCAGGTGTTGGAGAAAGAACCAGAGAAGGTAATGACCTTTATGGTGAAATGACTGAATCAGGAGTTATAAATAAAACAGCTCTTGTATTTGGACAAATGAATGAACCACCTGGAGCAAGAATGAGGGTAGCCCTTTCTGGACTTACAATCGCTGAAAACTTTAGAGATGAGTTCGGACAAGACGTGCTACTATTTATAGATAATATATTCCGTTTCACACAAGCTGGATCAGAAGTGTCTGCACTACTTGGTCGTATGCCTTCTGCGGTTGGATACCAACCTACACTAGCTACAGAAATGGGTGCTTTGCAAGAAAGAATCACTTCAACTAAAAAAGGATCAATCACATCAGTTCAAGCAGTATATGTACCTGCTGATGACTTGACTGACCCAGCACCAGCGACTACTTTCTCGCATCTAGATGCAAAGACAGTTCTATCAAGAGCTATATCTTCATTAGGTATATATCCTGCAGTTGATCCACTTGAATCAACTTCAAGAGTACTTGATCCAAATATAGTAGGAAAAGAACACTATGAAGTTGCCAGAGGAGTACAATCAATACTTCAAAGATATAACGAACTTCAAGATATCATCGCTATACTAGGTATGGACGAATTATCTGATGAAGATAAAGTTATAGTTGGACGTGCAAGAAAAATACAAAGATTCTTGTCACAACCATTTACTGTTGCAGAACAATTTACAGGTACACCTGGTAAATATGTTCCAGTAAAAGAAACAGTAAGAAGTTTCAAAGAAATACTTGAAGGAAAACATGATGATATTCCTGAATCTTATTTCTTATTTGCTGGAGCGATAGAAGAGGTAGTTGAAAAAGCTAAGGGGCGTGCGTAATTTATGGCTGATAAATTAAGATTGGTTGTAGTTACACCTGATAATATATTCTATGATAATGATGTAGATATGGTGATATTCAGATCTACAGAAGGGGATAGAGGTATATTAAAAAATCACAGACCTTTGGTGGCAGGTGTCAAAGCCGGAGATATGAGAATCAAAATTAATGGACAATTTACAGAAGCAAAAATTAGTGAAGGATTTATTAATGTTACTAAAGAAAAAGCAGTAATATTGACTGAATCTGCTCGTTGGGCATAATAAAAAAGCGTTTCATAAGAGGTTGCTTATATTCCTTCTTATACAAACAACCTTATAATGTATTTGTATAAGAAGGAACGGTAATATCTTTTGGACGCTTTTTGTATTTTGTGAAATAAAAAAATATTAATTCATATTAACAATATTGTTTAAGAAAATATCATATTAAAATAACAATTATTTACAAATTCAATTTTTGGGATACTATTTCATTATTTTTACAGAAAAAAAATACCCAAAATCCAAAAACTTTGCTATATTTTAAAATGTTAATAAGCGTTATAATAATAGCAAGACTTATAGGATCTTGAAATAAAATAAAGATAATAGGTCTTGAAAAAATCGAGATAGGAAATCTTTGATTTTGATTTTGATTTTGATTTTCGTTTTCGAAATTTCCTTCTTGCTTCGAAGCCTGAAAGACTTAGTTTTTTCATATACGCTTCTTATAATAAATATTATTTAAGTTGGATAGCAAATTTCAATATAGCAAATTTAAAATAGTAAAAAATTCAGTGTTTCCTATAGTTATTCTATAAATATTAAATTTAACAAAAATAAAAATAAAAATATAAATATAAATAAAGATTTTTTGATTGAATATAAAAAGAAATATATAATAAAAAATATATAATAAAAAATAAGTATATAAGATAAAATTATAAATTGTTAAGCAAGAACTAAAATTATATATAGATAAAAAGGAGAAGATACTATGGCTAATAAAATTGTTTTAAATGAAACTTCATATCATGGAGCTGGAGCAATAAAAGAAATTATTGGAGAAGTAAAGACAAGAGGATTTAAAAAAGCTTTTGTTACATCAGATCCAGATCTAATCAAATTCAAAGTATCATCTAAAGTTACAGATTTGTTAGATGAAAATAATATGGAGTATGAAATATACTCAGAAATTAAACCAAATCCAACTATAGAAAACGTTAAAACAGGTGTTGAAGCATTTAAAAAATCAGGAGCAGACTACATAATAGCTATAGGAGGAGGATCTTCTATTGATACTGCAAAAGCTATTGGAATTATAATTACTAATCCTGAATTTGAAGATGTAAGAAGCCTTGAAGGTGTTGCTCCAACTAAAAAGCCTTGCGTTCCTATTTTAGCAGTGCCAACTACAGCAGGAACAGCAGCAGAAGTTACAATCAATTATGTAATAACTGATGTTGAGAAAAAACGTAAATTTGTATGTGTTGACCCACATGATATTCCAGTTGTAGCATTTGTAGATCCTGAAATGATGTCTACAATGCCAAAAGGTTTGACAGCAGCTACAGGAATGGATGCACTTACTCATGCTATAGAAGGATATATAACTAAAGGTGCTAACACCATTACAGATATGTTTAATCTAAAGGCAGTAGAGCTTATATCTAAAAATCTTCGTGGAGCAGTTGATAATACTTCTGAAGGAAGAGAAGGTATGGCATTAGGACAATATATAACAGGTATGGGATTCTCAAACTGTGGACTTGGAATAGTTCATTCAATGGCTCATGCTCTAGGAGCAGTATATGATACTCCTCATGGTGTTGCTAACGCAATATTACTTCCATCAATTATGGAATACAATGCAGATGCGACAGGAGAAAAATATAGAGATATAGCTAAAGCAATGGGAGTAGAAGGAACAGATGATATGATACAAGAAGAATACAGAAAAGCAGCAGTAGATGCAGTTGCAAAACTTTCTTCTGACGTTGGAATACCAGTAGACCTAAAAGAAATAGTAAAAGAAGAAGATATAAAATTTTTAGCTGAATCTGCAGTAGCAGATGCTTGTGCACCTGGAAATCCAAAAGATGCAAGCTTAGATGATATAATAAAATTATTCAAAGCATTGATTTAGTATTTTAAGTAGTTATAACAAAGAATTAATTTAGTATTTCAAGTAGTTATAAGTGATAAATACATTCATAATTATTCATATTATGGTATTTTATAAATTTTAAATTTATACAGTTGTTATTTTTTGATATTCTCCTGTATAAAATTATTCCTCAATTAATAATATTTTAAGTTTAAATTGCCAGTTTGAAAATTGTTTTCAAACTGGCAATTTACTTTGTAAAATGATACAAAAAATAAATATAAAAGCAAAAGCAATTATAAAAAATTCAAATAGAAAGGCAAATATCATCATAAAAAATTCAAATAGAAAAGTAAATATTATTATAAAAAATTCAAATAAAAAGTCGAATATTATTATAGAAAATTCAAATATAAAAATAAGTAAAATAGATAAATTCTATATAAACTCACAATCAATTATCTTTTAAATAGCAGTAGAATATGATAAAATTATAAATGTATTTTGTCGAAATAAATAGAAAATAATCATGTTAAAGCAAAAATATTACAAAATTATTATATATATTTCAATTTAATTATAAACATATATAATAATTAAAAAATAGAAAAAGAAAAAATACATAAGCTATATATGATTAAAAAAAATAGAAAAAGAAAAAATACATAAGCTATATATGATTAAAAAAATAGAAAAAGAAAAAATACATAAGCTATATATGATTTAAAAAATAGAAAAAGAAAAAATACATAAGCTATATATGATTTAAAAAAAAGAAAAAGAAAAAATACATAAGATATATATGATTAAAAAAATAGAAAAAGAAAAAATACATAAGCTATATATGATTTAAAAAAAGAAAAAGAAAAATACATAAGCTATATATGATTTAAAAAAAGAAAAAGAAAAAATATATAAGCTATAGATAATTTTAAAAAAGAAAAAAATACACAAGCTATAGACAAATAAAAAAATATAAGGTGAAAATATGATACAGATAAATAAATTAAGCAAATCGTACGAAAAAAACAAAATACTTAATTCTATTGATTTAGAAATAGGAACAGGAGAAATTTTTGCACTTGTAGGATCAAGTGGTGCAGGAAAATCAACTCTACTAAACTGTATAAACGGACTTGAAACTTACGAAGAAGGCAGTATAAATGTAGATGGTACTAAAATAGAAACACTTAATGAAAAACAAATTCGTTTATTTAGAAAAAATACAGGTATGATTTTTCAAAATTCAGCGTTAATAGAGAGAAAAAATGTATATAAAAATATTGCTTTTCCTATGGAATGTTGGAGAGCAAGCAAGGAAGAAATAAAATCTAGGGTGTACAATTTAGCAGAGCTTGTTGGAATTCAAGATAAATTACAAAACAGACCAGATGAGCTAAGTGGAGGTCAAAGACAACGTGTTGCTATAGCTAGAGCATTAGCACTAAATCCTAAATATTTGTTGTCAGACGAATCGACTTCTGCACTTGATCCTAATATCACGAAATCTATACTTAAATTGATAAGAGACATTAGGAAAGAATTTGATGTAACAGTTATTATGGTTACACACGAAATGCAAGTAGTACAAGGGATTTGCGAAAAAATGGCAATATTAGAAAATGGGAAAATATCTGCAAGTGGAAAAGTAACAGATTTGTTTTTGCAAAAACCACAATCTTTAAAGAAGCTTTTAGGAGAGGAAGAAGTAGAACTTTCAAAGACTGGAATAAATTTATCATATAGACTATGTGGTAAAAAGAACGATATGCATGTCATATATGATTTATCAAAAATAGTAAGCAAACCTATAAATCTCATCGATACACGTTATTACAATATGGGTGTAGAAAAAATTTGTGATACTTCTATAAATATCAGTAGATGTGACTTATCTACAGTTGAAAAATATTTTTTGACAAACGATATAAAATTTGAACAGCTTTAAGGAAATTATTATAAGAATTTGAAATTTATTCGTAGAATTTAAAATTTAAAAGTTAAAATACTAAGAGGTGAAATTTTGTTTAAAAATACTAGATTAATAGAATATATTCCGACAATAATTGTTCCTGCGATATGGGTAACTTTAAAAATCATGTTATTTTCAGCAGTGATATCAATTATTTGTGGTCTGATACTTGGAACTGTGCTATACATTACAGAAAAAAATGGATTGAAGCCGAATAAATATATATATTTTATTTTGGATAAAATAACAGATATTATCCGTTCTTTTCCTGTACTTATACTTATAGTATCTATAATGCCACTTACAAAAATTATAATGGGAACAACTATAGGTCCAAATGCAGCTATATTTGCTATATCGGTTTATTGTACTCCTTTCGCAATAAAAATGACTCAAAATTCATTCAATGTAGTTAATAAAGATGTTATAAAGGCGGCTAAGTCATGTGGTGCATCTAAAAAACAAATTATTTTTAAAGTTGTATTTGTAGAGGCATTGCCTCATTTGGTTGCCAATATGACAATTCTAATTATTAATATGTTAAATACAACTGCTATAGCAGGAGCGATAGGTTCAGGTGGACTTGGAGCTGTGGCACTTGCTTATGGATATCAAAGATTCGATGATGCTATTATGTATTTTGTAGTAGCAATTCTTCTTGTATTTGTTATTTTTATACAAGGATTAGGGAATATTTTATATAAAGTTTTGAAATAATAAGAGTATCAAAAATATAAAATAAAAAAATACAAAACAAAAAGGAGACAAAAGAATGAAAATGCTAAAAAAACTATTAGCTTTATCAGCTTGTATTATGCTTACACTTTCAGTTGTAGCTTGTTCTAAAAAAGCTGATGAAAAATCAACAACAGAAACAAAGAAAGAAGTTGTAAAAATTGGTGGTACTGAAATTTCTAAGAACTACTACGATGCAATGAAAGAAGAATATGAGAAAAAAGGATACAAAACAGAATTTGTATTATTCGATTCAAATCCAGTTGTACTTGAAGCTTGCAACAGTGGAGAAGTAGATATTGCTTTAGGACAACATAAAAAATTTGTTGAAAGTTTCAATGAAACAAAAGGTGGAGATCTTGAAGTTGTTAAACCATATGGATTCTACACAGGAATAGGTCTTTATTCTGAAAAATACAAAACAGCAGAAGAATTTCCAGAAGGTGCTACAATTGCAATTATGAATGATGCAATGAATATGGATATAGGACTTAGAGTATTAGAAAAAGCAGGACTTATAAAATTAGATCAAGCAAAAAAAGATGCAACATATACATTAGTAGATATCAAAGAAAATCCTAAGAATTTAAAAATAGTTGATATGGAACAAGCACAAACAGTTAGAAGCCTTTCTGATATGGATGGAGCTTTAGTATTCTTTACTCATATGCAAAATGCAGGAAAAGATCCAAGCTCATATATATTGAGAGATGATGTATCAATCAACTATCCAATGGGACCAATAGCTAAAAAAGAAAATGCTACAACTGATTGGGCTACTGAGTATGCAAAAACATTGAGAATAGAAACAGTACAAAAAGCTATAAACGAAAAATTCCCTAATGTATTCACATTCTATAAAGATGATAGCGAAGTAAAATAGAAAACTAATAAAAAATAAGATTAATAAAAAAGAACACTGATAAAAAATATTAATAAAAAAGAACACTGCAATTTCAATTGATAGTGTTCTTTACATATTTATACAGAAAGAAATAAGATGCTATTGGAGGAAATAATTATGAATATATATGAAAATTGCAATCTAAATCCTGCACAGATTTTGTACAGTT
>JAISUA010000252.1 GCA_031272305.1 Clostridioides sp. | reverse complement strand
ACTTTGTTGACACTGAACAAATAATATTATACTCTTTGTTCTCTTTTTCTTTTATTCTTCTTATTTTTACACTTCCAATTATCTCATCAAATTTTATACCTTGCTTCTCTTCCCAATTTTCAAGATACTGCATCTTTTTTGTTTCGTGCTCAAAAGCCCATTGACCAAATTTTTTTTCAATGTTGAATATGCTTTTGATATCATCTTCATTTCTGCTTAAAATAGCTTTGTTTCTTTTGTCGAACATTTTTTCTAACAACTCAGTATATTCTTCTTTTAACTTTGCTATCTCATTTTCTGTTATTTCACTTTTGTTTTCATTCTGTGTATTTGATTTATCTTTACTTTGAATATTTGTATTGGTTTCTAAATTTGTTTTATCTTTGCTTTGAATGTTTGTATTGGTTTCTAAATTTGTATTGTCAACCTCTAAATCATATACATCATCCATATTTATGCCTGAGGAATTTTCTATACTTCTTTCATCTTTAGCAAATCCAATATATTTTATTGTATTCATTCTTACTTTATATTGAAAATCAGAATCTATATTGTATTCTACTACAAAAATTGACATAATAACTATACACGATGATAAAATAATTTTGTATAATATTTTCTTTTGATTGTTGTTCAAATTTTTACCTCCTAATTAAATTACGTACGATTCAATTTTTATGTAATTAGTATCTCCCTTTTTTGATTAATTAAACCATACGAAGTTTAAATATCAAAAGAATTTCAGCTCAAATTTTTGAACTGAAACTCTAAAATAAAACTATAAAATTTGAACAAACAATAAAAATAAAATCTATATAATCTTTTTATCAAAATCCTCAAAATAAGAGTTATTCAATATTTTTCTAAACAAAACTCTAAAATTTAAATCTATTCGAAATCTTTTATTAGAATAAATTTATCTGATTCTATTCTATACAATCTCTCCATATCGTCAAAATATATCTCTGTCAGTTCTCCATCATATGAAAATCTCACTCCTATGCCACAGTTGGAACTAAGTTTTCTAGGAACAGGAGCAGATTCATTTTCGATTCCTTTTCTAGAAATAAATCTTGAGAAACCAATAGCAGCAGAATGTGTAAAAAAAGTTGAGTAATATTCCATAACTACTTAACTATTTCAAGTACAAAATCTTCATCTTTTTCTTCTACATTTATTTTGTACCCGTTTAAATTCGTAAATCTTTTTATATTCATCACCGCTGTTTCATTGTCTACATAGACAACAACACCTTTTGGATTTTTTTCTAAAGCATTTTTAGTCATAAGAACTGGTTGAGGACATGACATTCCTCTTGCATCTACTTTAAGCAATTTCCTTCGCCTCCTTGTTTGATGAAGTTGATTTTGCAATACACATCACAGAAATCAATAAAAGTACTACAAATCCCGCTATAACAGCTATTTGACCATTAAGAGTAGGACCTTCTGCTGATGAAGCAAGTCCAAAATTATGTGCAAATGCTGCACCTAATAACATCCCCATAATAGTGATTACAGAGTCTGCATTTCCTTCTCCTGAAAGTATTACTTGTCTCATAGGACATCCACCTAAAAGAGTTGAAGCCCATCCAACTAGAGCCATACCTAAGAAATTCCACAATCCATCAGTATGAGCTATAGGTTGTTCTGCAAATCCTAATTTAAAAAATCCAAATGCAAAGTTTGCTACAAAAGCAGCTACTAACATTGCTAAAAATCCTAATAACATATATGAATCTTTAAATAAAAATAAATCTCTCATTCCACCAACCATACAAAGTCTTGTTCTTTGAAGTATCACTCCTACGATTAAACCTATTCCAAGTGAAATCCAAATTGGAGCGTGCATTGAACCCGGACCTTCTGTTGAGAATATCAACAAAGATGATGATGTTATAAGTAAGATAAATAAAATTACGTTGATTATCGGATAAATATATCCTTGTATTTGCGATTGTTTATAATTTCTTTTCAATGTAAATCCTTTTTTCAAAAATATTATTCCTAACCATATTCCTAATGCAAAACCTACTAATCCTACTAATGCGTTTAAATCTCCTCCAGCAAGTCTAAGTACCATTCTTGTTGGACACCCTAAGAACATCAATGCTCCTATCATAACAATAAATCCAAGACAAAACCTTATAAGAGGTGAAGATCCACCTTTAGATGAGTATTCCTTCTTACAAACTGCAATCAAAAACGCTCCTAAAAGCATTCCTATAAGTTCTGGTCTAAGATATTGTACGACTGCTGCTTTGTGAAGTCCCAAAGCTCCTGCACTATCTCTAATGAAACAAGCAACACATATCCCCATATTCTTAGGATTACCATAAAAAACAGCTACAACTGCCAAAATTCCTATTATGGCACCTCCAATAACCATGTTCCTTTTTTCTTTCACAATTATCTCTCCTTTTTGATATTTTTTTTAATTCTATGGTATAATCATATTATCACAAAATATTACATTTTATACGTAATTTTTATAAATATTGTATCGTTTATATAAATAATACAAATTATTTGTATAGATTTTTTCTATTTTAAATCTAATATTAAATTTATCTACTCAAAATTTAATGAAACATATATAAAAACAAAACTTGATAAATTAAATCTTGATTTTTTGTTTTTTTATGATAGAATATATTTGGAGATATTTTTTTAACAAATATTTGTTTTTATATAAATATTTTTCCATCAATCTAAAAAGTATTGACTTGTGTTTTTGAAGTGCATTATAGTGCAATAAATTTTTAATTTATGTACTATTTTTAGGATGACAATTTTAGGAGGGCAATTTTATGTGTAAAATAATAATATGTGATGATGAATATAATTATATAAAACAATTGAGAACATTTTTAGACGAATTTTCGAATAGTTCTAATATAAAGTTCTATATTGAGGAATATTTTTCTGGAGAAGAGTTATTAAACAATTTATCCATTGTAAAAAAATCAGATTTAATATTTTTAGATATCGAAATGGAAGGTATTTCTGGAATGGATGTTGCAAAAAAACTCAGAGAAAATTATATTTTTAATCAAATATTTTTCTTCACAAATTATCCTAGTTATATCAATAAAGTTTATCAAGTAGAACCTTATAAATTTTTTCTAAAATCTATAACTTATGATGACTTTAAAAACATAATTTCTTCATATGTGTCAAAAAATATCAATTATATAACTGTAAATTATAACAAAACCAATAAAAAAATACATAAACAAGACATCTATCTTGTCCAAGTTTTTAATAAAAAACTAACTTTTCATACAAAGCAAGGTGAACATTTCACTATCAACGGAAGTCTAAGCCATTATAGTGATAAGTTAGTAGAACCATACTTTTTCAGAGCTAATAAGAATGATTTAATCAACTTGAAATATATTTCATATATAAATGATACTGATAATTCTGTGATTATTTATGATAGAATTATACATATTTCTAGAGGTAAAATGACTCATTTGAAATCTTTATTAATGAATATTTGCTAATTTTAATGATTTTTTGGAGGTATTGATATGCTAGATATTACATCTTTTGAAATTTATTTAGATCTATTTGCTACAAGTATGGAATTTTTTATTCTTAAATTGTTTTTTGACGTTATTTGCAGACCAAAAACAACAAATTTATTTAGATACTTGTCATTAGTACCAATGATTATAATAATTGTATTTGTAGGACTTTTAAAGTTTAATCCTTTTTATATGATGAATTTTTTTGTATGTTTTATATTAATTTACTCATTTTCTTGTATACATTACAACACAAAAAAATTGCATTCTTTATTGTTGACTATTGTTTGGTACATAACTTATGTAGTTGTTAATTTTTTGAGTTCTCTCCTTATTTTCAAAATCAATGATTTGCAAAATATCAATGCTATACTTGATTATAAACTTCCTCATATTGAATGTATCTTATCCGAAAATTTATTATTCCTTTTAATAGTGATAATTTTAAAAATACTTAAAAATAGATGGCAAAATTTATTTCAATTAAAATTAACTATTAAACAATATCTTTTTTTTGTTGCTTTCTTTCTGATAAATTTATTTAATATTATAGTAGTATATCTTTTTTCATTTACCAAAAACAATTTATCTCGATTAGAATGCATTATTTTTATTTCATATATATGTGTAAGTATATTTAGTTGTAGTCTTTTGTTTCTTAATTTGTCTAAAGTGATAATGTATAATGGCATTTTATTCAAAAATGAAATCCTAAATGAAAAACTAAAAAATTATTCTAATATTCTAGAGTATAATAAAAATTTCAATAAGTTCAAACACGATATTAATAAGCATCTAAGTTGTATAAAAAATCTATACTCATCAAATATTCAAAATCACTCTTCTGCTGATTCTTATATTGATAGTTTATGCAACTCACTTAACAAATTAGATATTGATTTTGATACTGGAAATAATGTTTTAGATGTGATACTTACTGATAAGAAAAGGACATGTGATAAGAAAAATATAACTTTCAATCCTTTTTTAATGTATAATATATATAATTTTTTAGATGATTTAGATATATGCAGTATATTTGCAAATATATTAGATAACGCTATTGAAGCTTGTGATAAGATTGATAGTACTGATTCTTCCTCCCCTAAAAAAACTATATTTTTAGAAACAAAGCTTAGATTCAATTGTTTGATTATTCGTTGTTCAAACTCTAGAATAAATAAGGTTAGATATAAAACTAAAAATATTTTATTTACTGATAAATATAATTCTGAACACCACGGATATGGCCTAGAAAGTATCTCTTACTCCGTAAATAAATATAATGGATATTTTGAGATAGATACATCAAATGATAAGAAATATGAGATAAGTGTACTTATTCCTATGCCATATGATTTTGTATATGATACTGAAAAAATATATTCAAATTAAAACTCAAACTATATAATCAAAAATAAAAGTTGATGAAATTGTTCTTAGATTCATTCGCTATTTTGTACTTATATGAATATAAGCTTGAAAATGAATCTTGCAAACAAAATTCTGAACTTATACGTGTTAGATTTTTAGATCTAGCTGTTGTTCAGTTCTGTCATCAACTTTTTCATTTGTATTTAAATTCTATTTCTAATTTTTTCTTCTCAGTATAAGTCCTGTCGCTCCAGGTCCAGAATGTGCACCTATGCAAGATCCTATTTGAAAATATACTACTTCTTTTGCTCTAAATTCTTCAAGCAAAATTTTCTTCAACTGTTCTCTCTCTGTTGTGTCGTCTGTATAACCTATGTAGACAATTTCATTAGATAAATCATTTCCACATTTATCTCTAACAATATCTATAAGCTTTGAAACAACGTGTTTTTTTCCTCTCACTTGGCCTAGTTGCGATACAAGACCATCTTTGATTTCTAGTATAGGTTTTATGTTTAAAATATTTCCTATAGCTGCTTTCGTAGATGAGATTCTTCCACCTTTTTGAAGATAATCTAGAGTATCTACAGAAAATATAACATATATTTTTTCTCTAAGAATCTTCAACATATCTAATATTTCTTCGATAGTTTTATTTTCTGAAGCCATTTTTCCTGCTTCATAAACCATCTCTCCAGCACCGAATGAAAGTTGATTTGTATCGAAAATATATATTTCGCCTTCTATATTTTCCAAATCTTCTTTGGCAAGCATAGCACTTTGATAAGTGCCTGTCGCTGCTGCTGAACCAGAAATATATAAAATATCGTTGCCTTCTTTTAAATATTTTTCAAAAGTTTGCCTAAATGTAGCGTAAGTTATTTGAGATGTTTTTGGAAATGCATCTTCTTCCCTCAATTTTCTATAAAAATCATCTATAGTAATATCTAATCGATCTCTATATTCTTTCTCATCAAGAATCAATGTTAGAGGAATCATCTCAATATTATATTCTTTCAACATATAATCAGGCACATCTGACAAGCTGTCGCAAATTACCTTTAAATTTCGCATATATACCTTCCTTTATAATCATTCTTATCTAAGCTCTGATAAGTTTTCCATCCCTATCTGTCTTATCGCTTCATACGCTATTATTGCTACTGAATTTGATAGATTTAATGATCTAGCTTTCTCAACATCAAACATCGGAATTCTAACACAACTTTCGCTATTTGCTTTTAGCAAAGGTTCTGGAAGACCTTTTGTTTCTTTACCAAATACAATAAAACAATCATCTTCATAGTTTACATCGTAATGCGTTTTGTGAGCTTTTGTCGTAGCAAAAAAATATTTTCCATCTGGAAATTTTTCTTGCAATTCTTCAAAACTATCATAATATTTTATATCAGCTATGTCCCAATAATCCAGACCACAACGTTTTAAATGTTTGTCGTCCAGTTTGAATCCTAGCGGTTTTACAAGATGTAGAGTAGAATGTGTCGCTGCACAAGTTCTTATTATATTTCCTGTATTTTGTGGTATTTCTGGTTCTACTAAAACTATATTTACTGCCATTTACCAAGCCCCCTTTTTCAATCACTTCGATTGAATTTATAAATTTAAACAATAAATAGTATAACATATTTGAAAAGGTTAGTAATAATTATTCAAAAATCTTTTTGGATTTTTTATTTTGTATTCTTTATCTTCTTTTAAAAATATTTTTAAATTTTTTATTTCCTCTTTATTTATCTTCTTTTAAAAATATTTTTGAATTTTTTATTTCCTTTTTATTTTATTTTTATCTTTTCTTTGTTTTTTCATTCGAAAATATTTCTTCACAATAGAAATCACAGTAAGGTTTTATTTCACATTTATCGCAAAGAGGTCTTTGAGCTTTACAAATATATCTTCCTTGAAATATAAAAACGTGATGCATTTTTGACCATCTATTTTTTGGAATTATATCCATAAGAGCGAATTCTGTTTTTTCAGGTGTTTTCTCATTCACAAGTCCTATTCTGTTAGTAACTCTAAAAACGTGTGTATCTACAGCTATTGCAGGTTTGCCAAAAGCATTGCTTAAGACAACATCTGCTGTCTTTCTACCTACTCCAGGTAACTTAATAAGTTGTTCAATATTATCAGGGACTTTTCCTTTATATTCACTGAAAATTTTTTCAGATGTCTCTTTTATTTTTTTAGCCTTACTTCTATAAAGACCACAAGTTTTTATATTTTCCTCTATTTCTTCTATATCTAAACTAGCAAAATCTTCTGCTGTATTATATTTTTTAAAAAGTTCTTCAGTGACTTTGTTTACACGAACGTCTGTGCATTGAGCTGATAGAATTGTCGCAATTAAAAGTTCGAAAGGAGTTGTATAATTGAGCTCGCACTTCGCATCTGGATGCATTTGCTCAAGAGAATTAAGAATTATTGATATGTTTTTTTTATTTTTTTTGTAACTCTTCATTATGTGCCTCCAATTTCGTTATTTCATTTTTATATATTAATTGACTTATTATCTTTATATATTCCTTGATTCATCATCTTCTTAACTTATCATCTTTATATATTTCTTGATTCATAATCTTCTTTATCTATCATCTTTATATATTAATTTATTTATCATCTGCTCAAAATTTCACTTTTATATATATTACCCAATTTTTTTTATTGTAAACTTGAAATTGTATTTCATAAGTTAATATTCCAATTTAATTTTTTCATCGATATCTGTTCCTAAGTTAATATTTCAATTTGTTTTTTTCATCTATATGTCTTCCTAAGTTAATATTTCAATTTGTTTTTTTCATCTATATGTTTATTTATATCATAAATTACA
>JAISUA010000176.1 GCA_031272305.1 Clostridioides sp. | reverse complement strand
ATACCATTTAAAGTGTTAAGATTGTTAAAAAAATTTTACTTATTAAATTTGATTAAATTACAAAAATATTTTACCCTTAATTTAAAAATATTACTGTATCTAAGATTTTTTTTTGGCGTTATACTAATCTTAAATAAAAAACGTTTTCTCATCCTTTAAAAACACTATAAATATTTCTACAATAAAAAATGATAACGAGTTTTAAAATAATGGAAAAACGTTTTAATAAATAAATTTCATTTGAAACTTACATAATGAAATTTAAACATCTAAATAATTCTACAAAAATTAATAATTAGGAGGGTACAAACATGGAAAGTCGTAAAGCAATTAAAGACAGATTTGCAGGTAGAGTAGCAATAGTAACTGGTGGTTCATCAGGAATAGGTAAATCAATATTAGAAGAACTTTGCAAAGAAGGAGCAAAAGTTGTTTTCTCTGGAACAAAACCTGTTGGATTCGAAATAGCAGAAGAATTAAAAGCACAAGGATATGAAGCTATCTATTGTCAAGGCGATATGATAGAAGAAGATTTCTGTCAAAAAGTTGTTGATACAGCAGTTGAAAATTTCGGACATATAGATCATCTAGTAAACAATGCATTCTCATTTAACAGAAAAGCATTTGATGCTAAAACAGAAGACTGGCAAAGAGCTTTCTTCGTTGGTCCTGTTGGATATGTAAGAATGATTCAAAAATGCTTACCATACTTCCCTGAAACTGGTGGCTCAATAGTTAACATGAGTAGTATTTCAGCTCATATAGCACAAATTCAAAGCTGGACTTACAACGCTGCAAAAGGTGCAGTAGATCAAATAACTAAAAACGTTGCACTAGATCTTGGTTCAAGAAAAATAAGAGTAAACAGCATAAGCCCTGCTTGGATATGGTCAAGAGAAGTACACAAAGCAGCAGATTTAGATGGTGGTGGAAAAGAAAAATGGGATCCAATTTGGGGTCAATATCATATGTTAGAACGTTGTGGAGAATGTGTTGAAGTAGCTGGACCAGTACTATTCCTTCTTTCTGATGATGCTTCATTCATAACAGGTACAGATTTACCAATAGATGGTGGATACTTGGCAATGGGACCTGAAGGACTTGGAAAAACAGCTTCATTTGCTGGATCTAATTAATATTAATTTATAAGATTATTAAATATAATTGAATAACAAATAAAACATAAAGATATAAATATATAAGGGGTGAACGGGATGCTAGATTGTACAATAGTAGATACACATGTGCATCTTTGGGATTTAAATAAATTGAGATATCCTTGGTTAGATGATAATGAGTTCTTAAATCATAGTTTTTTACTTGATGAATATAATAAGGCCACAAGTCAATATCAGGTTGAAAAAATGATTTTTATGCAATGTGAATGTGACCCGTCACAACATTTACAAGAAGTCGCTTTTGCAACAGAACTTGCTAAAATAGATGAACGTATCAAAGGAATTATTCCATGGGCTCCGTTAGAACTTGGAAATGGTGTAGAGGAAGAATTAGATTCTCTATCAAAAAATTCTCTAGTTAAAGGGATAAGAAGAATCATTCAGTTTGAAGAAGACTTGGAATTTTGCTTGAAAGAAGATTTTATAAAAGGTGTAAATTTATTGCCAAAATACAATTTTACATTTGATATATGTATTGATTATAGACATAATCAAAATGTATTGAAATTTATAGATAAATGTGAAAATGTGAACTTCATATTGGACCATATTGGCAAACCAAACATAAGAGGAAAAGAAATAGAACAATGGAGTAAGGAAATAAAAGAATTCGCTAAATTTCCTAATGTTCATTGTAAAGTATCTAGTATAGCTACAGAAGCAGATCATAAAAATTGGACTGTTGAAGAATTAAAACCATACTCAGATTGCATATTTGAAAACTTTGGCTTTGATAGAACTATATTTGCAGGAGATTGGCCGGTATCTACTCAAGCTGCAACATATTCAACATCTGTAGAAACTTTACTTGAACTAATAAAAGGAAGTACGAAAGAAGAAAGATATAAATTATTCCATGCAAATGCAGAGAAATTCTATAATGTTTAAAATTTGATAAATGAAAAATTAAGACATAGGGTTGTATTTTTAATATAGTATTTTTTAATAAATGATATGTAAGAAGCTTGGAGAAGTTTATTTTCCAAGCTTCAAACAAATCAAACTTTCAAGTAAATCAATACTTATTAAAAAATATTAAAACCTTATGTGGAATTTGTGGAGGAATTATATGGCAGTATTTAATGCTTTTATCGGATTAGGTCCTGAAGTTATGATGCCAATAATATTTTTTATATTGGCACTATGCTTTAAAATAAAAATAGGTAATGCATTCAAAGCAGGTATGATGGTCGGAATTGGTTTTACAGGTTTGAACTTGCTTATAGGTGCACTTCTAACAAGTCTTGGACCTGCAGTACAAGAAATGATCACTAGATTTGGTTTGAATTTTAATGTTGTTGACGTTGGTTGGGCAGTTGGCTCTTCAATTGCTTGGAGTTCTTCAGTTGTACCAGGTATTATTTTTGGTTCTTTGATATTAAATGTCGTTTTAGTAATGTTGAAATTAACTAAGACAATAGATATAGATATCTTCAATTATTGGGGAACACTTATGATTGGTGCTCTTGCTCAATTTATAACAGGAAATATGTTTGTTGCATTAGCAATAGCATTAGTATTTAGGGTAGTATTATTAAAAATTGCAGATTTTACAGCTCCTAAACTTCAAGAAGCATATGATATGAAAGGTGTATCATTTACAAATCACGTTTCTGCTCCTGGAGTAGTGATAGCAGTTATAGTAAATAAAGTAATAGATGCTATACCTGGAATAAGAAATATAAATTTAAATCTTGATAAATTTACTAAAAGATTTGGTGTTTTAGGAGATCCAGTTACTATAGGTTCAATATTAGGTCTTGGATTAGGATTACTTGCTGGTTGGAATATATCAGATAGTATAAAACTTGCTGTAAAAGTTGCAGCAGTAATGGTATTACTTCCTAGAATGCTTGATGTTCTAGTTGAAGGTTTGATAACTGTTAGAGATGCAGCAGAAATTACTCTTAAACAAAAATTTCCTGACAGAGAAATTTACCTTGGAATTGACGCAGGTATATTGATTTCAGATCCAGCTATATTATCAACAGGTTTGTTACTTATACCAGTAGCTTTACTTCTAGCAGTAATATTACCAGGAAACAAAATGTTACCTTTTGTTGATTTAGCATCTGCAGTATTCTTCTTATCAATGGTTGGTCCATTCTGTAAGAATAATATATTCAGAATATTTATCACAGGTATAATATGCGTTACTATTGCTCTATATGCAGGAACAATGTTTGCACCATACTATACAGAAGCTGCAAAATTAGCAAATATAAGCATGCCTGAAGGCGTAGATGGTACTTATATGAGTAACCTTATAAGTTCACACTCTACATTCTTAGGAATAATATTTACAAAAATAGCAGAATTACTAAAAGCATTTATTTAGTATTAAGTAAATTTGTAAACTTATTAAATAAATTCACAATGGTATATATAAATAATAAATGGTCTGTATAAATACAATATATAGTATGAAAATATTTATATAAAAATATTTTGGAAACAATTTTAATTAACAGTGTATTTAAATTAGAGTGTGAAAAATATTTTTATATAAATATAAATACTATGTATGATCATATAACTAATAATGAAAATATTTTATTGTGATACTTTTATAGTAAAAATAAATAAAAATTTAAAGTATTACAAAATATTTATTTATATTTCATAAAAAA
Organism: Clostridioides sp.; assembly: GCA_031272305.1. Classification (GTDB taxonomy): domain Bacteria; phylum Bacillota; class Clostridia; order Peptostreptococcales; family Peptostreptococcaceae; genus Metaclostridioides. The sequence goes on along the minus strand of JAISUA010000176.1, from coordinate 1,807 downwards.
TTTTGGATTGGAAGTATAAATTTCTATTTGTATTAGAAGTAAAAATTTATAAATTTAATTAAGTAAAGATTTATAAATATAATTAAATAAATACAATTTTATGAATTTAATTAAGTATAAATTTTTAAATCTAATAATTAAGGAATTATATATTTCTAACTAATAATTAAAAAAGGAGAAAAAAATGAAAAAAAACAAATTAGCTGGTGTAAATCCACCGGTTGTCACAATCTACACAATTGATGGTAAAATTGATATGGAAGCAAACTACAAACATGCAGACTTCCTTATAAGTAAAGGAGTAGACGGTCTTGCTTACTTTGGAACAAGTGGTGAGTTCAGTTTACTTACATTAGAAGAAAAGAAACAATACATTAAAGATATGGCTACTTATGTAAATCATAGAGTTAATGTAATAGCAGGTGTAGGTGATACTTGTTTAGCAAATGTAAAAGAAATGATACAAGCAGCAGAAGAAGCTGACGTAGATGGATTGCTTTTAGTAAATCCTTATTTTAGCGTTTACGCTGAAAGTATGGTTGAAAAATACTATGATACAGTAGCTGATATGACAAAACTTCCAATAATAATTTACAATTTCCCAGGACTTACTGGATTTGATTTTAATACTGAACTAGTAAAAAGACTTGCTAAAAAACATAGTAATATAGTGGGTATAAAAGAAACAGTTGGAGATACAGAACACATAAGAAGTATGCTTACTGTTAAAGAAGTTTCACCTGATTTCTGTGTATATTCAGCATTTGAGTGTCAAGTTATGAGTGTACTTCCTCTTGGAGTAGAAGGATTTATAGGAGCTACAGTAAACTTTGCTCCAGAATTTACAGTAGGAACATTCCGTGCTTACGCTGAAGGAAATTTAGAAGAAGCTATGGAATACGCTCACAAAATGAATCTAGCTATGGATATTTACTATTGCAGTAATCCTCTATATCTAGCTTGCAAAGAAGCAGTATACCAAAGAGTTCTTGGAGAAGACAATCATGCTGAAAGATTACCTGCTATGCCACTTGATGCAGATGCAAAGAAAAAAGTTGCAGATGTAATGAGTAAATTAGGTTTCTAAATAACTATACTATCATATATTATAGTTTTACAATGATAAAAACATAGGAGGTTGTAATGTCAAAATTTAAAGTATATTATACAGATTATAATTATCAAAATAAAAGTATAGAACAAAAAATATTTGATGATGCAGGAATAGAAGTAATATTTGCTGATAAATCACTTGGACGTAAGGAATTAATTGAGTTCTGTAAAGATGCAGATGGATTGATTACTACTTATACAGTTCTTGATGAAGAGTTTTTCTCTCAAACACCAAATTGTAAAATAGCAGTTCGTTCAGGTATAGGATATAATAATATCGATGTTGAAGCTGCAACAAAAAGAAATATAATGGTAGCCAATGTTCGTGATTATTGTGTAGAAGATGTAGCAGACCATGCTGTTGCACTTACTCTTACACTTATTCGTAAGATACCACATATTATAGATTGTGTTAAAAATAAACACAGTTGGACAGTAAATGACTGTCGTCCTATTTTAAGAATATCATCATTAAATATTTGTCTTTATGGATTAGGTGCTATAGGAAAAGATTATGCTAAAAAATTACAAGCATTTGGAACAAAAGTATATGCTTATGATCCATTTGTAAGTGATGAAGAGTTTGCAAAATTAGGTATAACAAAAGTAGATACTGTTGTTGAATTGGCTAAGTTGGCTGATATTTTCTCTATACACACACCATTGACAGATGAAACAGAAAAAAGTGTTAATG
>JAISUA010000195.1 GCA_031272305.1 Clostridioides sp. | reverse complement strand
CTTCAGGAGTTGTTGCAAACATATTAGAATAATAGAATTCTGATTTAGAATTTTAGTTATATAGAGATGCAAAGATAGTGATTTTATTTTCATTCGCTGCTTCCACACTTCGTGTGGACGTAAGTGTAGATTGAAAATTTCAATCACTATTCTTTGCATCTTTTTTAGTATAAAAATTTAAAATTAGAATACGGCGAGAGAAAAGCTCCAATAGAATCTTACAAGAACATATCTTTACGTCTTTTTTAGTGCAAAATTATAAATTACATAAATTATAGAGTAAATAAAAAATATTATGTTGCATGTGAAGAGAAAGATGTAAAAAGATACTATCTCATATGTGAAGGAAAATGTATATTGGAAAATAAAGAAAATATTATATTATTTTTTTCGAAATAATAGATTGAATATATTTACTAATTGAAAATATAAAATTGTTATAATAATAAAAATTAAAAATATATTTATACATATTAATTTTATCATATATAATGAGAATTTCGAAATGTTATTTTTACTAGCTCTATGGTTAGTTTTACAACCAGTATTGAAATTTAAGTGAAAAAATTGTATTATTCAAGTATAAAAGCTTTTATAAATTCAAAATTCAATTAAACTTATAGATATAAATGAATAAAAATATTTATATTACATCAGTTTGTAGGATTAAGTATCGATATGACAATATATTAACAAAAAAATAATTTAATTATGAGAACTAAATTTTCGTTGAAAAATGAAATTTTACGTTAAACCAAATAGGAAACTTCGATAACGAAAATCATAGATTTTTTATCTTAGTTTTTTCAAGACTTATTACCTTGATTTTATTTCAAGTTATGATAAGTCTTATTATACTATACTAAATTTTAGTATTCATATAGAAATAAGAAATAAAAAATATTATGAGGTGATAATATGTACAGAGCAATGATGTCTTATAATGACAATGAATCAATTATGGGAATTAGAGAAATTTACAAAGATTTATTTCAATATAAAGTAAATGGAAAGATATCATTTGAAAATAAAAAGATGATAACGTTTTTTCAAATAGAAGGAAGAAAGATAAGAATAAACAAGCAAAATGGAGAGACAGAGATATTTTATGCTTCAATTGAGGATTTAGCAGAAGAACTTAAAAAAGATGAATTTATAAGAATACACAAATCATATCTTGTAAATTCAATGTATGTAAAACAATTTAGCCACAATCGTATAGTGCTTTATGATGGAACAGAATTATCAGTGAGCAGAAAATATTCAAAAAAAGTCAGAGAATTTTTTATAGATAGAATAAAAAAAATTAAGTAGTAAATTTTCCATAAAAAAATTATAATAATGAAATATCAGACTAGTTACAAAATATTATAAAAAATATATTTACAATGGCACTGATAAAAGATATTTATTAGTGCTATTTTTATGAAAAACTATTAAGATGGTTATTTTGTCAAACTATTTGTTTAATTCTACTAATCACATTGAAAAGAAATTACAAAGGTTGTATTATGAAAATAGGATAGTTTTTAGATAAATCTAAAATTGATATTAATACAAATTAACATTGTATTATAGTAAAAACATAGTATTAAATTACAATAATTTGTCAATAATAAAAAAAAGACTAGTCTTAATCAGGCTAATTTATTTTTGTAATTTAATATAATAGAAATTAAATGGGAGGTAATTTCTATGTGAAAAACAGAATTATATTTATATACTCTAAAAGTACTGATATGTACAAAACAAAAGGAGTGAAAATATCAAAAAGACTTACCATTACTTAAGTAATATACAATTAAATAATCAGCAAAATTGTAGAAATAGTTATGTCATTTTTAATAATAGGTAGTGAATTATTTTATCTACAATACTTCTCATATGAACAAAGGATAATAACAAAATAATATTTAACAAATACAAAATTATGGGGTGATTGATATATGTATAGAGAGTCTGTAGTTTACAATGAAAATAGAGAAAATAGAATAATTAGTGATGGTTATAAAGAGTTATTTCAATATAGGGTAAATGGAAAAATATCTTTTGAAAAAAAAGATAAAATCAAATTTTTTCAAATAGAGTCAAGAAAGATAAAGATAAACAAAGAAAATGGAGAAACAGAAATATTCTATGGCTCAATTGAGAAATTAGCAAAAGAGCTTGAAGGAGAAGGATTTGTAAGGATACATAAATCATATCTTGTAAACTATATTTATGTAAAACAATTTAGTCATAACAAATTAATTCTTGATGATGGGCAAGAGCTTTCAGTAAGTAGAAAATATTCAAAAGAAGCAAGAAAATTTTTCACAGGTAAATTTAGAACACTTAATGCTTAAAAAATAACTAAATCAAAAAAGAAGAGTTAAAGAATAAAAGAGTTAAAGAAGTGAAGAAATAAAAAAATAAAAATGAAAGAGTTAAAGAATTAATAGTTGAAAAAATATTGAAAAGAAAAAAGCACTAAATAGATTAAACAAGAGAAATTTGTATTAATCATATTTTATAGAATTTAAAATATGATTAATATATGATAGTTTTTGGTATAATAAAAAATAGATGTATAAATATTTTTGCTATTTTGATGTAATTAATAAAAAAATTAATGAAAAAACTGATGATGTGTTTTGAAGATTCGATTTAGATAGTCACACGTTACGTGAGAGCTTCTAAGTAATCAAAAACAATATCATCAGTTTTTTTATAATTTATTGTACAATTTTATAAAATATATTGATAAGAAAGTCAATTGATCAAATCAACCAAATTAATTAAATCAATCAAATTAACCAAATCAATTAAATCAATTAAATCAACCAAATTAATTAAATCAATCAAATCAACCTTTTACATATTATAAATCAATCATTTCTGTTCTTAACTTAATAACATATTGAAATATCAATATAATTGATATATATTAAAAATTGCTATAAAAAGAAATTCAAACTATCCTTGTATCAATCTCATAGTATCTCTTGCGATTACAAGTTCTTCGTTTGTAGGTATTAAAAGAACTTTTACTTTTGAGTCTTCTGCAGAGATTACAGCTTCTTTTCCTCTTACATCGTTAGCTTTTTCGTCAAATTTAATTCCTAGAGCGTCCATATTTTTGATAATATCAGCTCTCATAGTTTTTCCGTTTTCACCAACACCAGCTGTAAATACTATAGCATCTACACCGTTCATTTCAGCAATATATCCACCGATATATTTTTTAACTCTCTTAGCGTAAGCTTCAAGTGCTATTTGAGATTTTTCGTATCCTTCAGCAGCAGCTTTTTCTATATCTCTAAAGTCAGAAGATACTCCAGACATTCCATATACGCCTGATTCTTTGTTCATAAGCTTGTCTACACCATCTGCATCAAGACCTTCTTTCCTCATTAAGAAAGGTATAATAGCAGGGTCGATATCCCCACATCTAGTACCCATGATAAGTCCTTCCAATGGAGTGAATCCCATAGAAGTATCTACACATTTTCCACCATCAATAGCAGCTATAGAAGCACCATTTCCTAAGTGACAAGTAATTATTTTTAGATCTTCAATGTTTTTTCCGAGCATAGCAGCAGCTCTTTGAGATACATAGAAATGAGATGTTCCATGGAAACCATATCTTCTTACACCGTATTTTTCGTACAATCTATATGGAAGTCCATATAAGAAAGAAGATTTTGGCATAGTTTGATGGAATGCAGTATCGAATACACCTACCATAGGTACATTAGGTAATATTTGTTGACAAGCTTCTATACCCATAAGATTTGCAGGATTGTGAAGAGGTGCTAAGTCAGAGCATTCTTCAAGAGCTTTGATAACTTCATCATTGATTACTACAGAGCAAGCAAATTTTTCACCAGCATGAACAACTCTGTGTCCTAC
>JAISUA010000188.1 GCA_031272305.1 Clostridioides sp. | reverse complement strand
CGATTTTAAGTTAGCTGTAGCTAAATGTTTGAGCGAGCAAATAGAAGATATAACAATAGAAGATATAAAGGAACTTATAGAAGTTCCTCCTAATAAAGAAATGGGAGATTATGCGTTTCCTTGTTTCAAATTAGCTAAAATATTTAGAAAATCGCCAAATGCTATAGCAGAAGAATTAGCACAAAAGATAAAATTAAGTGACGATTTATCTAAAGTAATAAATTTAGGAGGTTACATAAACTTTTTCTTAAATAAAAGTACTTTAGCTAAAGAAGTAATCACTAAAGTTTTCGATGAAAAGAAAGAATATGGAAAGAGTAATTTTGGAGAAGGAAAAACAGTTGTAGTAGAATATTCATCTCCAAATATAGCAAAACCATTTCATATAGGGCATATAAGAACTACTGTGATTGGAAATGCTTTATATAAAATCTATGATTCTCAAGGTTATAAAACAATAAGAATGAATCACCTTGGAGATTATGGTACTCAATTTGGAAAACTTATTGTCGCATTTAAATTGTGGGGAGACAAAGAAACAATAGAAAAAGATCCTATCAAAGAACTTTTAAAAATTTATGTGCGTTTCCATGAAGAAGCTGAAACCAAACCAGAACTTGAAGATGAAGCTAGAGAATGGTTCAAAAAACTTGAAAATGGAGATGAAGAAGCAAAAGAACTTTGGACTTGGTTTAGAGAAGAAAGTTTGAAGGAATTTAAGAAAGTTTACGATTTATTAGATATAGAATTTGATTATATGTTAGGCGAAAGTTTTTATTCAGATAAAATGCCTGCAGTAGTTGAAAAATTGGAAGAAAAAAATCTTTTGAAATTATCTCAAGGTGCAAAAATAGTCGATCTTGAAGAATTTGGACTTTCTCCTGCACTTATAGTAAAACAAGACGGTTCAACATTGTATATAACAAGAGATTTGGCTTCAGCCATATATAGAAAAAAAGAATTTGATTTTGATAAATCATTGTATGTAGTAGGTGCACAACAAACATTGCATTTCCAACAATGTTTCAAAGTCCTTGAACTTATGGGTTGTGAATGGTCAAAAGATCTAGTTCACGTTCCATTTGGTACAGTTGCACTTGAAGGAGGTTCGCTTTCTACAAGACATGGTAGAGTTGTATTTTTAGAAGATGTGTTGAATCAAGCAATTGATAAGACAAAGGAAATAATACAAGCTAAAAATCCAAATGCACAAAATATAGATAAAATAGCAAGAGAAGTAGGAGTAGGAGCTGTTGTATTCCAAGAATTATCAAATAGTAGAATCAAAGATTATATGTTTTCTTGGGACAAAACATTGAGTTTTGATGGAGAAACAGGACCATATGTTCAATACACTCATGCAAGATGTTGTTCAGTTATAAGAAAATATGAAAAAGAAGCAACTAGTGATGTTGATTTTGAATTGCTTTCAGATGAAAATAGTTTCGAAGTTTTAAAAACTATAGAATCATTTAATAAAAATATTTTAATGGCCATGAAAAAAAATGAGCCACATATAATAACTAGATTTGTACTAGATTTAGCACAAGCTTTCAACAAATTCTATCATGATACACCTATAATAGTTGAAGATGAAAAACTTGCCCAAGCTAGAGTTGCACTTGTAGAAGCTACAAGACAAACACTTGAAAATGGACTAGCATTGCTAGGAATGCAAGCTCCAGAAAGAATGTAAAAAATAAATGTAAAAAATAAATGTAAAAAATAAATGAAGTAAGTTTTAAAAAGTGAGATGGAAATAATTATTTTCTATCTCACTTAAATACTTAGTTCTAAGGATATTTTTTATGTTTTCAATAAAAATTATTTTCAGAATATATTTTTAGATTTATTCAATATTTTCATTTTAAGATATAAATTAAGAGACAAAAATATTGAATGTCGAAAAATAATTTAAAATAACCCTTTACATATGAAGGATTATGTCGTATAATAATTATAGATAGTAGATTTAAGAAACTTTGTACACTACTATCCCCCTATATATGACAGCCCAAAAGGCTGTCCCTTTTTTTTGGTCTAAACCGAATTTTATATTTCAGTCAAAAACATTTTTGATCAAAACTATAAGATAAAAAATTTATCTTAAAAACATAAGTTTTATAGAATAATTAATTCGGCTAAAAATAAATTGGATTTAAATTACTTGATAAAAGCAATAGCAAATGTCATAATAAATATGTACAGAAAAAATACAAATTTGAGGTGGAAATTTTGAGAGAGATGGAAATTGACAATGAAAGAACATTTTTGATAAAGAATGCATATTTAAATTTATTTGATACAGATAACAAAACGAACAGAGATATAGCATTGATAACTACAAAGTCGTTATTTGCAGATAAGTCAAAAAGACAAATAATTATAGATGAAAATAGATTGAGATCAGAATATATTTATTTTAATTATTATGGTGAAAAAAATATTTCTGTTAATATACTCAATTCAGTTATGCCAATAATTTTATCTAATAAATTCGCTGAACAATGTCAAGATGAAGTGTGTTCAATGATATTTAAGGTGAGTAGATTTTTTGGTGAAGAGAAAATATTTGATGCTATGATGTCTGCAACAATTTTGAATTGTTTTATTCATGATATTTTAGATAAATCTTTTGATGAAGATATAGACTATATTGAGTTGTTAGAGAATATAAAAAAATTTATTACAGGTTATAATTTAGATATTTCAAGATATTTTGATCAACTTCAACTTAAAAAGAATATAATAGCTTATCAAAAGTGTAGAATAAATACAATCAAACTTATAGATGAATATATTACTCTTGCAATTGAGATGAAAAAAGAGGACGATATACTTGATGTTGAGATAGAAGATAATATAGAATATAAAAGTAAAAATACAGATGATAAGATAACCTTGAATGAAAGAACTGAATTGTTAAAAATAAATAAAAATGAAATGTATCAAAGAAATATTTGCGATTTTATTTTAAAATTAAATCATTGTGATATGAAATTTGGCAAAATCAAAGAATTGAATCAAACATCACAAAAAATGATAGTAGAAGAATTACTTGCAACACAAGTATCTCAAGAAAATAAAGTTGAACAAAATAAAACAAGTATAAAAATTGAACAAAATAAAACAAGTTTAAAGGATACAAAGTATAAAGCAGATAAAAAAAATATAGATTTTATAAATATAAAAAAATCTATATTATCTCTTCTAAATTTAAAACCTAAAAGAGGTAATATAGATGATTTTGAGTTTATTGATTCAATGTCTAAATATTTTATAAATCTTAGTAATTTCAAAATAACTAGCAAGCAAATAGAATCAGTATCAGATCCTAGATATATGATAGCTTTAAATATAGGCGATATGTATCAAGATCCTATTTTGAATAAAATAAAAATTACTGCTAAAAATATGGTAGAAAATATTTTATATGTTGAACTGACTTGTAAATCAGGTTCTTACAAATTGAAATTCAAAAGAAAGTAAAATTACATTACTTAAGCTTGTACTACAAAAAAAGTGGTTTTACATTACTTAAGCTTGTACTACAAAAAAGTGATTTTACATTACTTAAGCTTATACTACAAATAAAGCAAAGTGTAATGACTTCAATTTGTATTAACAGTTGCTTTGATTTTCAAGATAGTTAATAAATTCTTTTTCGGTTGTGCTTGTTAGAAAGCATAATTCTTTAACGATATTATTTCTAAGATCAATAAAATCATCAAGGTTAGTTTGTTCGTTTGTAAATTCTAAGGCTTTGATTATAAGCAATAAATCTTTTTTTGTTAATGAATCAATAGAGACTTTATTTATAGATTCCATTTGTTAAATTCCTTTCATATTTAATGATACTTACTCTATTATTCTAACACAAAAACTATTGTGATTAATAGAAAAAATTATAATTTGGCAAATAAATTTTTTAGAAAATTTTTTAGGAGGTAAAAATTTGAAAATATTACTTACAACTTTAAATTCAAAATTTATACATACAAATCTTGCAATAAGATACTTGAAGTCGTTTGCAAATGATTTGGCTGATATTGATATAAGAGAATACACAATAAATAATGAACTTGACTTTATATTAAAAGATATTTTCTTTGGAAACTACGATGTAGTATTATTTTCTACATACATCTGGAATGTTGAAGACATTTCTAGAATTTGCGATAATTTAAAAATGGTGAATCCAAATATAATTATTGCACTTGGAGGTCCTGAAGTGACTTATGACAGTGTAGAATTTATGAAAAATCATCAAAAAGTGGATTATATTTTGTATGGAGAAGGGGAACTTGTATTTAGAGATTTTGTTAGATTTTTAAAAAAAGAAATGAAAGTCGAAGATGTAAAAGGTCTTGTTTATAGAAAAAGTTGCGAAGCGAGTGAGATTATAAAAGAAGATAGTAAATCTGTAAAAGAAAAGAATATGTTCATAAAAGTAGATAATCAAATTGCAAATAAAGATAATATACTTACAAAAGAATATAGTGAATTTAAAAAAGAAGATAATAAGACTATAAAAACTGAAATCGTAAAAAATGAAGAAATGCCATTGATTGAGAACTTAGATATTATTCCAAGTCCATACGAAAATATAAGTCCAGAAGAATATGAAAACAAAATCGTATACTATGAATCTTCAAGAGGTTGTCCTTTCAATTGTCAATACTGCCTTTCATCAACTTTAAAAAATCTGAGATATTTTAGTATAGAAAGGGTAAAAAAAGATTTGAAAGCATTGATTGATGCAAGAGTATCTCAAATAAAATTTATAGATAGAACGTTTAATGCAAAAAGCGACATTGCCATGGAAATAATGAGATTTTTAAGTGAAAACGACAATGGATTTACAACATATCACTTTGAAGTGACAGCACATCTAATAGATGATACAATGCTTGATTTCCTAAAAAACGTGAAAGAAGGTCTTTTTCAATTTGAAATAGGTGTGCAATCTACAAATCAAATGACGTTAGATGAAGTTGGAAGAAGAGATGATTTTCAAAAATTATCAAGAGTAGTACAAACTATTGAATCTTATAGAAACATACATCAACATTTAGATTTGATAGCGGGACTTCCATATGAACCATACGAATCTTTCGAAAAATCCTTCAATGATGTTTTTAATTTGGGAATAGAACATCTTCAACTTGGATTTTTGAAGATGATAAAAGGTACAGGAATGAGAAAAAAAGCTAAGCAACATGGATTTAAATATAAAAGTTATCCTCCATATGAAGTTTTGAGTAATGATTATATTAGTTATAGCGAGATTTCAAAACTTAAAGATATAGAGGAGATATTGGAGAGATATTTTAATTCGAAAAATTTTATTTTGTCTGTTAAATTTATAATAGATAGATTTTATAGTCAAAGTCCATTTAAATTTTTTGAAGAACTTGCTATTTATCACGACGAAAAGGGTTATTTCAAACTGGCACAAAGTAAAAATACTCAATATAAAATTTTACTTGATTTCTATGAGGATATTTGTCTAGGAAAAATAAATAAACTTGAAAAGAATAAAAAAGACTTAGTTGATAGTAGTAGAGATTTTGAAGAATGTAACTTAAAAGATAAAAATGCAATTCAACAAGAAAATAAAAGTGAAGATGTAAGTTTGAAAGAATCTAAAAATAAAAGTGAAGATGTAAGTTTAAATGAATCTAAAAATATAAGTGAAGATATAAGTTTAAATGAATATAAAAATAAAAGTGAAGTCGTAAATTTAGATAGTTCTAAAAATATAAGTTTAGAATTGTTCAATGATGTTTTGAAGTATGATTATATTTCGCTTGGAAAAACTTCAAGTATTCCAGATTTCTTTAATAAAACATTCTATATCTCTAATGAAACAGATGTTCCAGACGAAAAAGAAGTTATAGGTAAGAAAGCATCAAATAAAATCGATGAAAAAAAAGTTATAAATAAAAAAATATCATTTAATACTGATAAAAAAGTGCTTTTAAATAATAATACAAAGAATTTAAATAAAAAAGAATTGGACAAAATTATCAAAGCATCAAATGAAATGTTCAAAGATAGATGTCATAAATTTTTACAAAATGAAAACAATCTAAAGAAATATTTAGAGGAATTTGTAGATGTTCCAGCTAAAAATATTGTTAGAGTGGTGCATTTTGAAGTATTCAAATACAATATAAATGATTTAAAAGAAAATATAAACTGTGATATAATAGAAAAAGAAAATGTAGTACTCTTTGATTATTCAAGACCAAAAATATTTGAAAAATCAAAGACATATAGTGTCAAATTATAAAAATATAGAATTGTATATTCAGTGTAAAAAAGTAATTAATAACTGATGAAAAGAAATAAAAATTCTGACACTGTTAATATTTACTCAAAAAAATCAATTAAAGTAGTTATACAAAAGAGAGTGAGGTATTTATGAAATTTAGAATAGAAAAATACTTCTTTGATCTAGCAGAAGAGCTAGCATTTATAAATATAAAAAATGACGGCGAATTTATTCTTCAAGGATATGAGTTAAAAGAAGGGCTTGAAGTTCCTATCAAAAATTCTGTTCTAGTAAAAGGAATAAAAAATAGAACAGCACAGGACGAATTAAATATAATGTCTATTGCAGATGCAATGATATATATGATAGGAATTGACTCCAATTTTGTGTACAACGAAGAATATATAAAATTTTTGCAGGCTTTTTCAAAGAAAGTGAATTTAAATATTAGAGATTATGCAGGATATATGTCGCGTAAAAATTTTGAAGAAGGAAGTTTGAGAGAAGCACTTGTTTATATAAAATCATTGATTACTATTTATGAAAATGATGTAGATGCACTTTATAACTACGCTGTAATATGTCAAGAGTTGGCGTTAGGATACAAGGCAGACAAAAATGAAAAGGCCTTCAATAATTTTTTATTGGAAGCAGTAGAAAAGTTAGAAGAAATATTAAAAATAGATGAAGATTATGAAAGTGCTTACTATCAGTTAGGTTTTCACTATATGAATCAAAATCAATTTATAAAAGCAAAATTAGCTTGGCAAAAAGCTTTGGAGATGGGTGTAGATGATGAAATACATTCTGAAATTCAAGATAATTTGATGAAAATTCATAAAAAAGTGCAGTATGAAGAAGGTTGCAATCTTATTTTTCAAGGAAATCCACAACAAGCACTTGAAAAACTTCTTCCTCTTGAATCAGAATATCCAGATTGGTGGAACTTATTGTTTATGATAGGTCTAAGCTATAGATATTTAAACCAACTTGATGAAGCTATGAGATACTTTGAGAAAATATTGATGTTGTATCCTAAACAAGTGGATACAATGTCAGAAATGGGATTGATTTATGCGTTGAAAGGTCAATTTGAGAAAAGTATAGAAATTTTTTCAAATGCACTTAAGATAAAAGAAGATCCAGAGATTCTATGTAATTTGGGAATGGTTTACTTGAATAACGGCGAACTTGATGAGGCAAAATATTATATTGAAAGAGCTTACGAACTAAATCCAGATGATGAAGTCACAATATCGTGTCTAAATGAAATACAAAAATATATGAGTTAAGGTAAATTTGAACTTAACTTCTAAATTGGAGTTGCCTAAAAATAAAAATAAAAAAATCTCTGTAAAAAATTGCTGTGTGCATAGTTTTTACAGAGATTTTTAATTTTATAAAGAGTTGATAGCTCATTTAGAAAGTTTTATTTGAATCTCATACTCTCACTAACTCTTGCAAAGTGATTATAGACGAAATAATCTGAATCATTAATCAACTATAAAAGATTAATAAAATCTTAGAGTTTATTTTATAATGAGCTATTTTAAATTTAGAAAAGTATTATCTAACTTTTTTTCATCTGATAAATTGTTATGATGTTTGTTGCAATTAAGATTATTATAAAAGCTACAAATACTATATTTATAGGTTCATTAATTGAATTTGATTGTATTATATAGAACACTAAAAGAAAAAAAGTTACTAATATCAAAGAAAGTAAATCTTTTTTGATTCTATTGTAATTATAGTTTTGTTTCTTTGCTCTATAAACAAGCAGTATATTTGAGAAAAATATTGCACTTGTAATGCCGATGGTATATATTAATGATGTTTGCTCTTGTATTGTCGTTGTGATTTGTAAATCATATATAAAAAATAAAAAAGATATTATAAGTGAAGCATATAAACAGTACTTAGTTTTATTATTCTTCATAAAATTCCTCCTTTTATATTTAAAAAATTGTTTAGATATTTAAATTTCATTACGTAATATTTTTTAAATGAAATTTATTAAGTAAAACGTTTTATCGTTCATTTAAAATTATCTATTATTTTTATTATAGAAATAAATAGTCTTCTTAAATCAATGAAAACGATTTCCACTTAATACCATTATATCATAATTAAAAAACTTTAATATGGCAATTTTTTTAGATTATGGGTAAAT
>JAISUA010000186.1 GCA_031272305.1 Clostridioides sp. | reverse complement strand
AAAAGCTCGTTATGATGTGTTTCCACCTCAATTAACAAGCGATACATTCTGGTTTAATACAATTTATAGAGAAGGTAAAGGTATAAATGTACTATCTACAGCAAATAACCATTCGTTAGATATGGGCGTTGATGGTCTATTTGAAACTTGTGAATTTCTAAATAAAACTGGTGTTACTTGGGTAGGTACAGGAAGAACTAAAGAAGAACGCGATGATTTACCTGTTGTAGAACGTTCAGGAATAAAATATGGTTTTTTAAGCTGGACTTTTGGTTTAAATAATTATGAAAATCCAGAAGACAAACCATATTTATCAAATCACTTAAGAATAAATCTTGAAAACCCAGATTTATCTCCAATTACTAGAGATGTTGAGATTTTGCGTAAAAAGGGTGCAGATGTTATTGTAGGATTGATTCATTGGAGCTTGGAATTTGAATGTTGGCCAATGGCACATTTGATTGAAACAGGACATCGTTTGCTATCAGAATGTGGTATTGATATAGTATCAGGAAACCATGCTCATAATGTTCAACCAGTTGAAGTATATCGTTATGAAAAAGATGGAGTAAAAAAACAAGGTATTATTTTCTATGCACATGGAGATCTAGTTTCTGCGATCAGTATGTGTAAAAATGAAGTATTAAATTATATTTCAAGGGTGCAAGTCGAAAAAGGAACTCTAAACGGTATAGAACAAACAATTATTTCAGGATTTGATTTGTTGCCAACATATCGTTATGGAGTGAATGATCAAAATAATAAAAACTGTGTATTATATCAACAATTATTTAAATTAGATAAACTTGTTAGTATGGTTGAAAATGGAGAAGAGTTGCCTTTTGAGATAAGTGAAGAAAAACGCTTGCACATCTTGCATTTGAAAAAATTAGTACAACGTGTGATTCCTTATGCTTATAGTGATTATAATCAATTGTCATTTAATGCAGAGGTAGTAACAGGTATATAGAGTAACAGGTATATAGATAATGATTTTCGGAGGAAAAATTTATGAGTAAAAATAAATCAAAAAGTAATGGAAGCAAAGAGGTAGCTGGACAAGAACATAAGATGGGAACGTTTTCAGCGTTATGTATGGCGATTGGTTCGATAGTAGGAGCGGGTATATTTGGTTCTATACCAGCTGCAGCAGGTATGGTAGGAGCAGGTATAGAATGGGCATATATTATAGCATTATTTGCAATAATATGTAGATTTTTGCCGGTTGTAATTAATGGTTCAGTTCTACCATGTCCGGCAGGGAATTATATGCATGCTACAAGATTAGTAGGTCCTACAGTAGGATTTTTGCAAGCAACATTTGGATTTAGTTATTTCTTTCTTTTATCATCACTTGCAACAGTGTTTGCAGAATATGGAGGAATATTTTTTCCGTCTGTAGATGGTAGAATACTTGGAATAATATCTCTTGTATTGTTTGCGTGTATAACATGTAGAGGTGTTCAGGCTTCATCTATAACACAAAACTTTATGACTGTTATGTTGATACTTGCTATGATTATGTTTATGGCATTTGGTTTTCCAAAAATAGATCCAAATTTAATTTCTGTACAAAAAATAGTACATCCAGAAGGCATGAATAGTGTAAATATGGGTTCAGCAGTGGCTCTACTCAGTGCAACGCTTATAGGTGGTCATGTTTGTATGAATATTGCTCAGGATTTGAAAGAACCTGGAAAAGCAATTCCAATAAGTTTTATTCTTTCTACAGTTGTATGTTGTATATTATTTATGCTAGTAAGTTATGTTGCAATAGGTACATCACCTATTTCAGAATTAACTTCTCTTAAGGATGTTGCAGCAAGATTTTTATCAGGACCTATGATGATGTTCTTTATATTAGGTGGAGCAGTGTTTGCTATATTAACATCTATGAATGGACAATTTTTGAGTGGAGCAACTACTATACGTAAGATTTCAGAAGATAAAGTTTTCCCAGAATGGCTATCAAAAGTAAATAGTCATGGTGTTCCTCAAAATACAGTTATATTACTTTGTGTAGGTTCAAGTGTTGTTGTTGGATTTGGATTACCTGTAGGTACACTTCTAAGTGCATATTCTTTCCTTAGTTTGATAACAGGATTGATTTTATTTATGGCAGCTATGAGAGTACACAAACTATATCCTAATATGTACAAGAATGCATATATGAAACTTACACCTACATTGATAAAAATAATTTCTTCAATAGGAATAGCTATATCACTATGGCAAATTTATTCTTTATTTAGATCAATGAAACCAGAAGTAATGGCAGTACTTATTTTGTGGTTTGTAGTTTGGTATATTTATTACTATGCACGCAAGAGTTACCTTGCTAAAAAAGGAATAGACCTAAAAAAGATGATGACTGTTCCATATCCAGAATGGGTAAAAAAAGAAAAAGAATTAGGTATGAAAAAGAATTAATTTTAAAGATTAATCGATATTATAATAATGGAAAGAATAATATTAAACTATTAATAGAGATTATAGTAGTGAAAACAATAAGCTTTGTTTAAATTAAGACAATCTAATACTTCTTGTTTTTTATTATTTCATATGATAATATAAAGTAGTCATCTAAAATTTATGAGATTACATCTAAATTAAAGTAATTGTCATATAAATTTTTGTACTGGAGGTATTGTTTTGATTATAGGAGTTATCGGAGCGGAAGATTCGTGCATAAAAATCAAAAAATGTTTACAAGAAGTAGAACCTCAACTCATAATAAAATTGTATATTTTAGAAAGAACAGAAAAATTGCTTGAGGTTATGAATGAATGCGACAGAAATTGTGATGTATTTATATTTACAGGTTTTGAGGTTTGCGAATTAGTCAAAAAAGAATTCGATTTAGGAAAACCTTATTCTACAGTAAAAAGGGGTAGTTTCAGTTTAATTAAAGCTTTATGGGAAGTAAAAGATTTAGGAAAAGATTTCGATAAATTTAGTATAGATACTATAGAAGAACAAGAAGTTATAGATACACTGAAGGAATTAAAAATAGATAGAAATAGAGTTTATATGAGAACGGATACAAATATATCTATCGAAGAATATGCAAATTGGCACATATCACTTTATAAAAATAAAAAAATAGATATAATATTTACAGGGATAGATGATGTGTATAATTATTTAAAGAAATTAGGTTATCCTGTTTTTAGTATTGAAGCTACTGTTCCTTCAATAAAAAATAGTTACAATTATATTAAACATAGATATAAGTTGAATAGAGCTAAAAATTCTCAATTAGCACTAGAAATTTTGAGGTTCACAAAAAAGAAAAAAGAAACGGAACAATATTATTCTGATATGATGAAATTATCAGAGATAGAACTTAAGATAATAGAGTATATCAAAGAAATAAATGGCTCTATATTCAGATTTGGTAGTAGAGAATATGTAATATTTTTAAATAAAGGTGTTGCAGAAAGTGATAAAAATTATAGAGTGTTGTTTGATCTGAAAAAGTATACAGAGTCTGTAGGATTTATTTTATATGCTGGAATAGGAATAGGATATACAGCGTATCAAGCTGAATCAAATGCTTACAACTCTCTCAAAAAAAGTGAAGAATCAAAAGGAAATGATATTTACTTAATTGATGAAAAAGAAAATTTGAAAGGACCTTTGAAATCAGAAAAAGAACTTCACTACAGTTTGATTTCTAAAGATGAGAAGATACTTGAGATATGCAAAAAAACTAAGGTTAGATTTGAATATATAGCTAGAATTATTTCAATAAATAATATTAAACAAAATAAAATCTACGATTCTAGAGAATTAGCAGATTATTTGAATATGAGCGAAAGAAGTGCAAGTAGAATAATAAATAAATTAGTAGATGGTGGATATGCTAGAGTATACGACAAAAAGAGCGATAACTGCGTTGGAAGACCAAGAATACTATTTGAAATGAAATTTTAATAGATTTATGACAGTGTAAATATTTTTGTGTAAACTTTTATTTTAATTATACAAATACAAGTTTTTAAAATATTGACAAGAAGTTTACACAAACATTTACACTATTAAATTTATTTGTAAAGAGAAGGACGTCTATGTTTTAAAAGTGGAAGTTCTTCTCTTATTTTGTCCAATAAATTCATATCTATTTCTCCGTACATAATACATTCTTTTTCATCTGCTTGTGCGATTATTTTACCCCAAGGATCAGCTATTCTCGAATTTCCAAATGCAACGTATGAAGAATTTTCATCTCTAGCAGGAGCAGCTCCAACAAAGAAAACTTGATTATCCAAGGCTCTCATTCGAATAGAAAGTTCCCAATGAGCTGGTCCAGTAGTCATATTGAATGCTGCTGGAAGTATGATTATTTTTGCTCCCTCTAAAGCCATTTTTCTTGAAAGCTCTGGAAATCTTATATCATAGCATATTGCAATTCCGATTTTTCCAAGGTCAGTATCTATGACAGTGACGTTATCACCTGCAGTCAAAGTATCTGATTCTTTGAAATAAATTTTGTCTTTTACATCTATATCAAATAGATGTGCTTTTCTGTGTTTGCCAATAAGTTCTCCATTTCTATCGAAAACGTAACAAGTATTGTAGATTTTTTCGTTTTCATATTCAGGAATACTTCCAGCAACTATGTAAGTATTTAATTTTTTTGCTATTTTTGAAATAGAAGTAGTAGTTTCTCCAGAGTATTCTTCTGCAAATTGTGGAAAATATTTATTTTCGTAAGGACAGTTGAACATTTCAGGAAGTACGATAATTTGAGGATGTTCTTTTGAAGCAGTTTCTATCATATCAATAGAGTGTTTGATATTTTCAGATTTATTATCTGTAGTATGAATTTGGCATACAGCGATTTTGAATTTTTTCATAATAGTGCTCCTTTTTATATTTTAAATTTTTTATACTAATCATTTAGAGTATAAATTTCAAAACTTATGATTTGAATTTTCGTAACAAGACTCCTTTAATTCAAATTTTTTACTAAAAAGTGTTTTTTACATATTATTAACATATATAAAATCGAAAAAAGAAATTTTTTGAGGATAAAATCATTTGTTTAACCTAAGAATAATATTGTAGATAAAATCAAATCAGACAATGAGATACAAAATTATATAGGAGGTTAAAAATGAAGTTAAAAGTATGTAAAATTTTTTGGGTTGTAGTTAGTATTGTTCTTATAGGTACATTATATTATACTTCAGAAAAAAATGATATAAATAAAAAAAGTTATACTTCAGAAAAAATTGATATAAATAAAAATAGTATTGCAGATGATTCTTCGAAAATATCTGTATTTTCAAGCTCGTATAAAGATAAAGAAGTCAGTGCATTAGAAGAAATATCTATGAAATCAAGTTTGGAAGAAAATCTTGCAAAATCAATTACAAATAAAGAATCTACAAAATCAGTTATAAGTAAGCAATCCGTTGTTAAAATAGATAAGTATATGAATGGAGAGTTCGTATTTCCTGTTGTACTTAATTCAGACAAAAAAATTGAGAAACTAATTAATTCACAAATTGAAGGAGATATTAAAAATTTTTATACACAAAATCATAAATCAGCTGTAAAAAGTTATTTTGATTTGCAGTCAGAAGATGTGAAGTATAAAATTACAGCAGACTATGTTCTTGAGAACAATGATGAAAATTTTCTTAGTATAAAGATAAGATATTATGTATATGCAGGTGGAGCTCATGGATACTATGAAGATAAATCATACAATTATGATATAAAAAATTCTAAAGAAATCAAGCTAAAAGATTTTTTTAAAGATGGAATCAACTATGTTGAGGATATAAATTCAATCATAAGTTCCAAGATAGAAGAAAAGAAGAAAGAAGAAGGCAAAAATTATGAACCTTATACATTCAAAACTATCAACAAAGAACAAAAATTTTATTTGAGTAATGATAGTATAGTTATATATTTTGATTTGTACGAAATAGCACCATATGTAGGAGGAATACCTGAATTTGCAATAAATAAAAACTCGTTAAAATCAATAATGAAACCAGAATACACACAAATAAATTGGTAGATATATGATGTACTTATTATATAAAAATATATAATAAAAACTTTGTAAAAAATTCAAGAGAAACTTGCACTTAAAATAAGAGAAAAATTTCTTTGTATATTAGTTTGATAATAAAAAAATACAGTGTCAATATTTTTGTGTAAATTCTATCAGATATACTTATCATAATGGAATTTACACAAAATATTTTACACTATATAATATTGAATCTTATATAAAAATTAGATTACTGGATTTAAAGAAGCTATTTTTGTTACAGCGACGTATAATCTTGAAATTTCATACCAAGTTTTGAAGTCAACTATACCTGTTTGAGGAAGACCAAAAATTTCCTGGAATTTTTTTGTTGCATTAAAAGTATTTGTTCCGTATATTCCATCTTCTTGATTTTTTGGTATAGCTGAGTAAGTATTAGCTATTACATTTAACTGATTTTGTATTGTTCTTACATATTGACCTGATGTGCCCATTTGAAGTGTATATCCTGGATAAGATGCAGGTACACCTGACACAATAGCTGCTTCAGGGAAAGCAAGATTGTCACCATAATAGTAATATAAAATATCTTGCCAACTATAGCCTTGATCTCCAAGATATTTACTTCCCCATTGTGTCATTTGGTTTGGACACTGTACTTTTTGTCCGTCACAGTATTGAGATAATAGTGGCTGTCTAGATGTAGGAGGTCTTTTTATATAAGTGTTGAAAATATCATCTACTACAACATTTATAGAAGTAAATAAATTCCTATTATAAATAAATTTATGATCGACTGCAGTTGAAGATGTTATCGTGAAGTCGTAACCTTTACTTCTATACCATTCTGTGAATACACGATTCAAAGTAAATGATATTATTGCTACTACATTTGCATAAATTGTTTCTATAGGCCAAGTTGAATATATTTCTGATGAAGCTACGTTTTTGATATACTCTTTATATTCAACCCAATAATTTGGAGCGGTTGAATCATCTGGAGAACCATCATGTACAACGATATATTCAGGAACTACAGGATTATCAAGAACTACAAAACCTGTTGGGGGAGGCAGTTCTTTCAAATCACTTTCAGGTATTTTTGCAGGATAAGATCCCCACAAAGTGTGCTCGCCAATAATAGATATAATATCATTTTGTCTTAAAAAAGAACTTCGTTTATTTCTATTTAAAGGAACCATTTTTATTTCTTGTCTTGATTCTTCGAGAGGAAACATTTGAATTCCTTCGATTAGAGCAGTCTCATATCCTTCAGCAATAGCTTCTACAGTATATTGACTGTATGGTTTTACATTTGAAGGTTCTTCTGAATAACCTATATCTGGTGCACTCAGAAGTATTCTTACTACTTGACCAGAGATGTTAGTAGGTAAATTGTTGTATACAAGTTCAGCTCCATTTGAAGTATCATAAGTATAAATGTTTACTTTAGCATTTGTGATAGGTCTTGCATTTGTTGAATCAATCAAACTTACAGTTAGGTAAGATTCTTGCATATAATCCATCCTTTCATATAAATATAGAACAGTATGTTTACGATTATGTTAATAATTCAACAGATGAATTTCGTATAAACATAAGTATAATATATTTAGTCTATGATTGAAATTTATTAAATAGCTGTGTTTTATATAAACTATATGATTGAAATTTATTAAATAGTTGTGTTTTTATATAAACATAGATATAGTATATTTATATTCATAAAATTATAATTTAGGATAATAAAATAAAATTTATAAAAAATAAATTTCAAATGAAAAATATTTGCTGTAAATAAAAATAAAGTTTTTACATTGAATAAATAAAGAAGTATAATAGAGTTATGCTGTAGTAAGATTTTATTATAAAAATAATTTTCAAGATAGTGAAATGTTTTTGTAAAGTGTATGTAAGACTTTGGAAATACTTGAACTTTAGTAAAAATAAAAGTTTATACCAAAATATTGATATTATCATTTTCAGTTATTAAAAATTTGTTACAAGAAGATTTTTTTATTTAAATATATGTTTTTATAA
>JAISUA010000095.1 GCA_031272305.1 Clostridioides sp. | reverse complement strand
AATAAATCTTAGCAAGTTCAATAGCACCATTAATAGACACAAGATTAGGTATATTTAAATATAAAATCTCGCATATAGCTGTTCTAAGTATTGCAAGGTCTACTTTTGGCATTCTATCTATTGTCCAATTGTTAGCATTTCTATTGATCATATCGTCAATTGTAGAGCTGTTATCAGCAAACAAACTACACATCTTATACATATAATCTCTATTTATTAGTTTATCAATTTCTATATTTTCATTAATATCTTTTTGAACATTTTCTGATATATGTTTTTCTTTTGATTCATGCGTTTTATTTTCTTCTTTGCATTGTTTTTTATCGCTGGAATTTGAATCTTCTTCGTTTAAATAATCTTGATTTGTTTTTATTATATTGCACTTGTTTTCTTCGATAAATTTGTCTATCATTTCAACTGCATCTGTATGCTCAAGTTCTATTTTATTTATATCTACTTGATATAAATACTTCATAAAATAGTCTCTCGTTGTTTCCATTTTTATTTTTCCAAAATTCATTTTTTACTCCTTTTTTATAATCGTTTAAATTCATGTAATATTAAACCTTATTAATTAAATTATAACAAATTATTTTTAAATTATTTATATAAATCTTAGCTTGTAAAATATTTAAGAATAAATATTCTTAATCAAATTATAACAGATTCTTTATTAAATTATTTATATAAATATTCAAAACTAAATTTTCTTAATTAAATTGTGGCACTTATTTTTTAATTATTTTTATAAATAAAAAACCCCCTAAAATTCTCAGGGGGTTGTAAAATTAGTTTTTTGCTTTAGGTTGTTTTTCTTCAACCTTTTCAGCTTTTTCTTTCTTAAAACTAATTCCTTGTACTTGCACATTCACTTGAGAAACTTCTAATCCTGTCATTGATTCAATATTGTATTTGATATTTTCTTGAACCTTTCTTGCAACATCAGCTATAGGTTGTCCATATTTAACTAGAATCACTATATCTACGTTGACATCTCCATCTTCAACCAATACTTTTACTCCGTTGTTTTTTAATATTTTATCTGTAAAAGTTGTTGATGTTTCTATTCCTTCGATTTCTAAAGCAGCCATAGCCGCTATTGTAGCGATAACATCATTTGATATCTTTACTTGACCAAATCTATTCTCTTCCATAGTAAGTGCCCCCACTTCATATTATTAAAAGTTCGATAAATAATTTTTTCATATCTCGCTTTTTCAGTACTTATAATTTTTTATTTCATAGTATTATAAGTCTAGTTGCAACTATTTTGTTTCGAATTATTTCTATATCTATAATACCAAATAAAAAATAAAATTTCAATATATTATGATAATATAATAACCTAAATTCATAAAAATTTACTACAAAAATTAGACTTTATAATGTAGCTATTTTAAATCTCTGCACTATAAAGTCTAACCTACTGAACCTACCACGACTAAAATCATAAGTATTCTTGCTTATTTAATAAAGTCTAACATAATTAAATTACATCTGTAATTATTATTCTTTTATTTCTCTTATAAATCTTGAGGCTGATGTTTTCTTTCCATATTTCAACTTTGGAACACTCAAATAGATTCCATCTTTTGCTCTTGTGAGTGCAACATAAAACAATCGTCTTTCTTCCTCAATAACTTTTTCAAGAATTTTTTCATCATCTATACTTTCTTTTATATAAGGAATATTTTTCTCGTCCAAACCAATCACGAAAATATATTTAAATTCAAGGCCTTTAGCACTGTGCATAGTCGTAAGTGTAACACCTTTATTGATTTTTCTATTTTTCAAAAGTTCAGCTTTGACAACTTCTATATGATTCAAAAATTCCTCTATAGTTTCAAATTTTTCAGATCCTGCTTCAAATTCATCCAAGATACTTAGAATATCTTTTACATTCATTTTTTTATCCATACAATAATCAAGTATATATCTATCATATTCCAAAGTTGTTCTAATATAAGAGACAGCATATTTAGGACGCAAATGTTTGATATAAGTGAGATCTATGTCTAAATCATTTATTGTTTTCACTTGAATTCGTTTTAAATCACACTTATGTATCAATGCGTAAACAAAATCTTTTTGACTAGCAGCATAATTAACATTATTTCTAGAAATATATCTAAATGGTTTATTAATTATTCTAATCCAATCATCATTGTCATTTTTTTCAATACCTATTTTCAAATATGAAATTAAATCTTTACACGCCCAATGATCAAACAGACTAACTTGTGTATCTTTTACACAGAAATCTATTTTTTTATCTATAAGAATATCTATAAAAGGTCTTGACTGAATATTATTTCTATAAATTATTGCAAAATCTTCATACTTAATATTTTCCATAGAATCTGCTTCTTTTGAAGTTATTTCTTTTAAATTTGTTTCTGTAGAATTTATTCTTTTTAAATTTATTCCTTCAGAATTTGTTCCTTTTAAATTTATTTTTTTTAAGTTTATTTCTTCGGAATTTATTTTTTTCCCTTGTTCTATCATCTTTTGAATTTCAAGTACTATCCTTAAAGCTTCTTCTTCTGAATCTTTTGATTGGAGAAATTTTATAAATCCACCTCTTCCTCTAAAAGATTTTATCGTTTTTTCATATCTATTTAAATTATTTTTTATCAATTTATTAGCTATATCTATTATATTTTGATAAGATCTGTAATTTGTATCCAGAATAATTTTCTTGCTATTTTCAAAGTAACTTTCAAACTCTAGAAGGAAATCTGGTCTTGCCCCTCTAAATCCATAAATGCTTTGATCCTCATCTCCAACTACAAAAAGATTATTATTTGGAGAAGCAATCATTTTTAATACTTCAAATTGAACTTTATTTATATCCTGAAATTCGTCTATAAGAAGATATCTATATTTATTTCTTACAGCGATAAGAGCATTTTCGTTTGTTTTGAGAATTTCATAAGCCTTTATAAGCATGTCATCAAAATCAATCTTCTTTATTTCATCTTTAAAATTTTGATATTTCTCATATAGAATCTCAAACTTTTCTTCTTCAATAAGCTCTGAATTATACTCTCTAGGATTTATAAGCTCATTTTTTACATAACTTATTTCATTTATTATCTTCGTAATAAATTCCGTATCTTCTGCGTCTTTAATATCTAGTTCTCTTAAAATTTTTCTTATAGCTATAATCTTCGTTTTCTCGTCAATAAGTGTGTCTAGTTCATAGCCAGCAAAATATCTAATCACTCCAAAAAATACAGAATGAAATGTACCAAAATTCACTCTGCTAATTCTTGAATCAGAAGACAGCGACATTGTTCTTTTTTTCATCTCAACTGAAGATGCTTTTGTAAAACTTATCGCTAAAATCGATCTAGGCGAAATACTTTCATTTAGAACCATATTCAAAATTCTATATGAAATAACTCTTGTTTTCCCTGAACCAGGTCCTGCTACAACAAGACATGGTCCATTTATATGATATACTGCTTCTAACTGCTCATTGTTTAATTTATTCTTCAATGGCATATTTATCTCATTTTTTTTGTTTGTCATTGAAATATTTTCTTTGTTCACTCTACTTGTTTCGTTTATCATCGAAATATTTTCTTTTCTCTTTCTACTTATTTCGTCTGACATTGAAATATTTTTTTTTCTCATTTCATTCATTT
>JAISUA010000082.1 GCA_031272305.1 Clostridioides sp. | reverse complement strand
TTATTTTTAATAATTCTATTTAATTTATTTTAAATTTTAAATACATTTAAGGGTCCGTGAGGACCCTTTTTTATTGTTTATTCTATTATCTATTTTGACATTGTAATATTGCTTTATAATATTTTAGTACAAAGTTTTATTTTTATTATACAAACAGATATTTTTTTTAATATTTATAAAAAGTTTACACAGCCAAATATTTTTACTATTTCTATTTTTACTATTTCTATTTTTACTATCTCTATTTCTTCTTTTTTTTCTTTTTATTGTGCTTTTTCTTTTTTGTATTCTTAAAATTGCTATAATCTACTACACTAACAGATTTATTTTTTATACTAGAACTTAAGTTATCATTTGCTTGAACATTTGTAGTATTGTTTTCTACCTGTAAATTTTCAAAACTATTTCCTGCTTGATAACTTGAATAATTATTTTGTTCATTATTAAAACCATTTCCTACTTGATAACTTGAATAATTATTTTGTTGATTATTCGCAACATTGCTTTGTGATTGAATGTTTGTCAAATCATTTTGAAGTTGATAATTTGGAGCATTATTTTGAAGTTGATAATTTAAGTCATTGTTTTCTAAGTGATTTGGTCCATAATTTAAATTAGAAATTAGTTCATTTTCATCAACAAGTACATACTGATTTCCAACTTGTTTTATTACCATTTTCTTAGGTTGTTGCTGAACATATTGATTTTGTTGATTATATTGACTTTGTTGCTTGTATTGATTTTGTTGGCTGTATTGATATTGTTGGCTATATTGATTTTGTTGGTTGTATTGATATTGTTGCTGATTGTAATTATTATATTGACCTTGCTGATTGTATTGATTTTGTTGATTATAGTTACCATTTTCTAGGTCATTGATTCTTTTTTCAAAATTCACTCCTAAATCCAAATCTCCATTTGCCATCATTCGCTTGTATTCACTTGAATCTACAATTCTATCTCCATTTATATCTTTTATCATTACCTTATCGCCAGGTTTCAAAATATTAGGATCTATCATATCTACTTGCACTACTTGATAACCTGATAAATTTTTAGGCAATTTATTATTTCCGACAGGAATGAATTTATTGTAATCATTTCCTGAATTTTGTTTTAGCAATTTTTCTCTATTGATTGCATTTTTAAAATATGCTTCATTTCTAATTACTGCATCGTGATTTGGATTGAATTGTTTTGTTAGTTCATGATAATAAAGTGCTTTTTTTCTATCTCCTAGTGCTTCATAACAAGCACATAAATGAATTGCTGGCACTATATCATAGCAGTCATTGCTTCTATAACACGCTAGATAATTATTTACATCTTTTTCAAATGCATACTTATACCATTCTATAGATACTTTATAATTTTTCTTAGCGTAAAATAATTTTCCTACTTCACAACAAATTTCTGCTCTAGGTTCATCGTAATCGAAACTTCTAAACAACGAATAAAGTGCTTGTTTATCATCGCCTAAACCTTGATAACATCTAGAAAGTTCAAGACAACAATTTATCTGTGGCTCAAGCCAACTATCTTCTCTTTCAATATATCTATTTAATTCAACAATTGCCTCTTCATATCTTTTATTAAATGCAAGCTCTATTGCATAATAGTTTTGATCTCTTGCAGTAAATTCTTCTCCTTTAGCTAACATATCTTCTAAAATTCTTAG
This sequence comes from Clostridioides sp., assembly GCA_031272305.1. Classification (GTDB taxonomy): domain Bacteria; phylum Bacillota; class Clostridia; order Peptostreptococcales; family Peptostreptococcaceae; genus Metaclostridioides. The sequence goes on along the minus strand of JAISUA010000082.1, from coordinate 5,398 downwards.
ATTTCTAGCCTTATCTTTGTTCTCTAATATTGGTTGATGACTTATTTTTACTTCAGCATGTGTAATCTTATTCTTTCCTTCGCTCTCATCGTAAATATCTATTGATTCGTGAATTCTTCCCTTCCATTCAAACTTTCTTTCACGTCTAAACAATCTTTCTCTATAGAATGACTGTGTCACTTTTCCCGTTTCGTCAAACTCTACTTCATATATCATCATAACTACATCTGTTCCAACTGCTATGTTCTTTTTTGCTTTAAGGAATTTTTTCTTTTCTTTTGGAAATACAACATCATCTGCATCAAGCCACATAATATAATCTTTCGTAGCTTTTGAAAAATCATAATTTCTGGCTGCTGCAAAATCATTTTTCCATTCATAATCATAAACTTTATCTGTATACTTAGATACTATTTCTCTAGTTCTGTCAGTTGAACCTGTATCTACAATAATTATTTCATCTACTAAATCTTTAACCGATTCAAGACATCTTCCAATTACAGGTTCTTCGTTTTTTACAATCATACAAAGACTAATACTGCTCATCATTGTCCCCCTTATAATAGTTGAAAATTTCACTTCTACTTTTTACTATTAATAAAAAGTTTACACTACATATTTACTCCTATTTTCTTCTTTTGATAACTTTTCTTTCTATCAAACCGTTAAAATACTTTTCGTTGTAAATAACAGCTGCATTTTCTGGTTTTACTTTTTGTGAATTTAAATGATGTTCATAAGCTTTTTCATAATCTCCCATTCTGTCATAGCACACACTAAGTTGTATATTAGGTAAGAAATCATAAGTATCATTTACTCTGAATCCTTGAGGGAAATCTTCTATATTTTTGCTAAGTGCTACATTGTACCAAAAAGCTGCTATTTTGAATTTTTCTCTATCAAAAAAATGTTTCCCTATATCACAGCAAACTTCTGCTCTAGGTTCATCAAACTCAAAACTTCTATACAAACTATGGACAGCATTTTCATCTTGACCCAATCTATAATATACTATTGCTAAATCTCTCGATGCACTTATCTTATCTTCTACCCATCCGCCTTCATCATCTAAGAACTCTTCAAATCTTTCTACAGCTTCTTCATATCTTTCATTATAGTAAAGTTCTCTTGCATAATAAAACAGTTCTCTTGCACATAATTTATCTCCATCTGCTATCATCTTTTCGAAAATTTTCAAATTCCTTTGAGGATCTTTTCCTCCATGAGGTTTGTGAGTAATCGCTATATCTAAATTTATCAAATTTCCTTGAGGTACAATCACTTCATGTATTTTTCCTATCCAAGGATAGTGATTGCTTGTTCTGAAAATTCTCTCTCTATAATAAGAATACGTAGTATTTCCTTGATCATCAAATCCAACATTGTATTTAAACATCGCCATGTCAACATCATCAGCAATTGTTTCTTTTAACTCAAGGAATTTTTTTGCGTCTTCTTCTAATATCACATCGTCAGCATCAAGCCACATTGTGTAATCTTTAGTTGCTTTCTCAAACGCAAAATTTCTCGCTGCCGCAAAATCTTGTATCCATTCAAAATCATAAACTTTATCAGTGTATTTAAGTGCTATTTCCTTAGTTTTATCTGTAGAACCTGTGTCCACTATTATTATTTCATCTACTAATCCTTTCACAGATTCCATACATCTAGCTAAAACTTCCTCTTCGTTTTTTACAATCATACATAAACTGAATGTTTTCATATATTCCTCCTAAAATCAATATTTTCATATTAGATTTTGTTAAGTGATTTGAAATATTTTCTTATTCAATTTCACAATTAATCAAAATTTAATTTTCAAAACACAGTTAACAATAACATTAAATAATTTTATTTCTTATAAAAACATATGATATAATGTATAATTTTTAGTATAATAATTTTATATGTTATTTTGACATCATTCGCAAAATCATATTTATTTTTAGGAGGTTTTATGAAAAATAAAAAATTTAATTTATTATTGTCTGTTATTTTGACTATTTTTATTTCAGGTTGTAGTTTGGCAGATTCTGAAAATACAGGAAGTTCAAATCAAACAAGTAACTCAACTTTATCAAGCACACAAAATTTAGAAAATAATTCGCAATCTAATAGTGAAAATTCTGTAGATAAAAATACTAACACACAAAACGAAATAGCTGTATCAAACAATGAAAACACCATCTCTGCAAATAGCCAAGATGAAACGAAAAACAATTCCAAAAATGTATTTGTTTATTTCCTCAACACTGGAAATAGTGACTCTATTTTAATAGATGACAATGGAACTTTTATGTTGATTGACGGTGGCGACAACGATGACGAAAATTTAGTAGTTAATTTTCTGAAAAAACATAATGTCACAAAATTAAAATATCTAATAGCAACTCACAATCATGCTGACCACCTAGGAGGACTTGACGCAGTAGTCAAAAATATTCCTGTCGAAACTACTTTTGTTTCAAACGGATCAGCAAGCTCAAAAACTTATAGAGATTTTATCAATGCACTTGCAAGTAAGGATTTGACTCCTGCTGTTCCACTTGAAAACAATAAGTTTTATTTGAATAATTCGTACTTCGAAGTTTTTAATACAAATGGTGGAAATAGTACAAACAATGAATCTTTAGTTCTTTTATATACTAATGGAAATGATAAAATGTTATTTACAGGAGATGCAGAAGCAGAAACTGAAAACGAAATTTTAAACAAATTACCTCAAAATATAGATTTGCTAAAGGTAGGACATCATGGTTCTAGAACAAGTACAACATCTCAATTCTTAAATAAGTTAAATCCAAAATATGCTGTTATTTTATGTGGAAAAGATAATTCTTATCATCATCCACATAAAGAAACTATGGATAAATTAAAGGCAAAAGGTATTGAAGTCCATAGAAGTGATGAATGTGGAGATATAGTATTTGAATCCACTGGAAATGGACTAAAATCTGACTGTGAAGTAATCGGCGACTATGCTATTGGTAAATAAAATTTAGTTTTTTTTATTTGATATTGTACAACAAAAAACTCATGTTTCATATTAAAAAACATGAGTTTTTTCTCATTTTCCACTAAAATATTATAGAGTCATTTTTATTTTATATGATTTCTTACAAGTTTTTTTATTTCATTCACTATAAGTGGCATTAGGCACATTATTATCACGAATAAAAGTTCTTGCATATCAAGTGCTACTACATTGAATATATCTGCTATTGGTTTTATATATATTACAGCAAATTGTACGACAATGGCAAATATTATTGAATATATCAAGTACATATTCGTAAATAATCCTATTTTAAATATTGATTTATCTCTACTTCTCATATTCAAAGCGTGTACTGCTTGTGACAAACTCAATATTGTAAATGATATTGTTTGTGCGTGTATTAATACTTCTTTGTGATTTATTACATTTGAAAGAGTTATAGAATTATTTCCATACATTTTTACTCCATACACAAATCCTACAAGTGTTATGAATCCTATCAAACATCCATTGAATATAACACTAAATATCGAACCTTTAAAAATACTGTCTTTAGGATTTCTAGGTTTCTTTTTCATAACGTCAGCATCACCTTTATCTACTCCAAGTGAAAGAGCTGGAAATGAATCTGTTATCAATAATATCTTTTTTAGCTCACACTCTTAACTACTTTTTTTGTACAGTAACTTAACAATAATAAAGTGTTTTGATTAAGAGCTATTTTTGACTAAAAACAAAGCATTCTGTAAAGAATATTAAATTATAAGGAGGAATAAAAAATATGTTTAATAGAAAAATAATTATAACTGTAGTATCTACAGTATTGATTGCTTCAATTTTTACAGGTTGCAATAAAAAAGCTAACAATCAATCTAGTCAAGATTCATCTAATCCTATAAAAATCACTGTATCTGGTTCTACTTCTGTCGGACCTATTATGGAGAATTTATCATCAGAATATATGGATTCAAACAAAAATATAGATATTGAAGTACAACAGAATGGTTCTTCTGCTGGTATAGCAAACACTATACAAGATGTATCAGAAATTGGAATGACTTCTAGAAATTTAAAAGAAGATGAGAAAAAACAAAATCTTACTGACACAAAAATCGCTATTGATGCTATTGCCATCATCACAAATAAAGAAAATAAAGTCAACAATCTTTCTCTTAATCAACTAAAAGATATTTACACTGGAAAAATAACTAATTGGAAAGACGTTGGTGGCAAAGATGCACACATTTCAGTAATTTCAAGAGAAGATGGCTCTGGAACTAGAGAAGGTTTTGAAAGTATAGTTGGATATAATGCTGAAGAAATGATAAGAGAAGCTATAATAAGCGAAGGAAATGGAAATGTCAAATTATCTGTCAAAAATAATGTAAACGCCATTGGATACATCTCCTTGGAATATGCAGATGAGCACGTAAACAAAGTATCTATAGACAACATTTCCGCAAATGAAGATACTGTTAAAGCAAATAAATATCCTCTTACAAGAGAATTTCTTATCGTTTATAAAAAAGATAAGATTCCTGAAGAAGCAAAAAAATTTATAGACTATATGTTGAGCGAAGATGGACAACATATCGTAAAAGATTCAGGATTCATCCGTGTGAAATAAAAATGTTAAATTTGGAGGTGAATTATGCAGTCTAAAAATAATTTTTTAGGTAATAAAAATTTCATATCAAACTATAAAAGAAAACGTGCTGTTCGTCTTGCTGATAAGGTTTCACAATATGTTTTCCTTGCAAATGCTTTAGTATCTGTTTTATGTTTACTAATAATAATTCTTTTTATATTTTTCAAAGGCTTAAAACCTTTTTTCACAAATGAATACTCTATAATAAATTTTATTTTTGGAACAACATGGGTTCCTTCAGCGAATAAATATGGTGTTTTACCTATGATTGCATCCTCTATATTCGCTACATTCGGTGCTATAGTGATAGGAATACCTGTTGGTGTTTTGAGTGCAGTATATATTTCAGAATTAGCACCGAAAAAACTCGAAAAATTTCTTACACCTTTAGTTGAAATTTTAGCTGGGATTCCTTCAGTTTTATACGGTCTATTTGGAATTGTAATGATTGTTCCAACTATTATGAAAGTATTTTATCAGACTAGTGATAAATCTCTTTTAGCTGTTATTATCATATTAGCAGTGATGATACTTCCAACTATTATTTCAATTTCAAAAACATCTATTGATGCTGTCCCTAAAATTTATAAAGAAGGTTCTCTTGCTCTAGGTGCTTCACATATAGAAACTATTTTCAAAGTGATTTTACCAGCTGCGAAATCTGGAATATTATCAGCTGTGATACTTGGAATTGGACGTGCTTTAGGTGAAACTATGGCAATAATTTTGGTAGCTGGTAACTCTCCTATCAT
>JAISUA010000059.1 GCA_031272305.1 Clostridioides sp. | reverse complement strand
TGAACATCCTGATTTGGATACAGAACTTGTTCAACATCCAAATGTAATTGTTACACCTCATGTTGCTTATTATTCTGAAGGTTCAGAAAGAGCATTGCAAGAAATGTCAGCTGAACAAGCAGTGTTAGCACTTAACGAAGGTGCTCCAAAATATTTTGTAAATAAAAAAGAATTAAAACGTTAGTTACAATAAAAAATTGTAAAGAAGAATTAAATCGTTAATTACAATAAAAAATTGTAAAGAAGAATTAAAACGTTAGTTATAATAAAAAATTGTTTGTTCAAAACGATTCCTTATATGATTTATATTATTTGTATTTTATATTACAAATTAAATATTTTTTAAATCATATAGGAATCGTTATTTTTACATATTTTAAGTAAAGTATTTGTAGTATATTTTTCACAGTGTTTAAATATTGTTTGATTAGCAAAAATAGTGTAAAATAAAATAAAAAATGTTTATTTTTATTTTTCATTAATTCTATAGTCAAAGTTAGGAGGTAAAAATGAAAAATAAGATTAGAGTCATAATTATTCCTATTATAATAAGTATGTTAATTGTGGGTTGTAATTTAAGTAAAACAAATTCAGATATTACAGATAGTAATACTAAAATTACTGATAAAACTAGTTTAGATAAGTTTGCAAATAAAGGAACAGATAAAAAAATTTATGCCTTAATAACTCAGACAACAGGTAACCATTATTATGAAAAACAGGCTACAGGATTTAAGGAAGTAATCGAAGCAAAGGGAGATATAGCTATAGTTTGTCATCCAGATCCAGCTACAGCATACGAGCAAGTTTCTATTATCAAATTGCTAATGGCTCAAGGAGTTGATTCAATTTGTATAGCTGCAAATGATGAAAATGCTTTGCAATCAGTGTTAAAAGAAGCGATGAATTCAGGGATAAAAGTATTATCAATTGATTCAAAAGTAAATCCGAGTAGCAGGCAAGTATTTGTAAATCAAGCATCAGCAAATGAAATAGGTAACTTGCTAATGGATGCTGTATTAGATATTTCTGGAGGAAGTGGTGATTGGGCTATTCTATCAGCTAGTTCTCAAGCCGCCAATCAAAATTCTTGGATTGAAGATATGAAAAAAGTTATGCAGGAAGATAAATATTCAGATTTGAATTTAGTAGAAGTTAGCTATGGGGATGATGAGTCTAAAAAATCTGAAGAAAAGACTAGAGAACTTTTGTCAAAATATCCAAATCTAAAAGTGATTTGTTCACCTACTGCAGTAGGTATTGCTGCTGCAGCAAAAGTATTAGATGATGAAAAATCAAATGTAAAATTGACTGGTCTTGGATTGCCATCTGAAATGGCAGAATATATAGGAAACAAGGACAAGATATGTCCATATATGTATCTTTGGAATCCTATAGATTTAGGGCGTTTAGGTGCATATACTTCAATAGAATTAGTAAAAGGAAGTATTACAGGAGAATCAGGAGATAAGTTCAGCACGAAAGATATGGGAGAATACACTGTTGAAAAATCTACAGATGGAGGCACTGAAGTAATACTTGGAACGCCAATCAAATTTGATTCAACGAATATTGACAAGTGGAAAAATATTTATTGATAACAAATACCGAAATACAAAGAGAAATGGGGACTAACAACAGAACTTCAGAATTCGGATTTTCTGGAATACGTGGGACAATTGAACAACATCAAAGCGACACTAGAAGAAATAATCAAAAAGGAACTGATATACAAGTAAACTTTTTTGAAAAAGAAGATTTTAAATCTACTATACGATGAAAAAGAAGGGATTATATGTCATTAAAAATATCATGTGAAGAAAAATTAAATTCTAGAAAAAAATTAGATGCTTCTTTTTATTCTAAGCCAGCTACAGTTCTAGCAGAAGAATTGTTGGGAAAATATCTTTGTAGAAATATAAATGGAGAAACTTTGAAACTCAAAATAACAGAAACAGAATGCTATTTTGGTGAAGAGGATACAGCTTGTCATGCACACAAAGGAAAGACGAAGCGAACAGAAATAATGTATTATGAAGGTGGTTTTGCATATGTATATCTATGTTATGGAATACACAATCTATTAAATGTAGTAACAGGAGAGAAAGATCATCCTGAAGCAGTCTTGATAAGAGGAGTAGATGGCTACAATGGACCTGGAAAACTTACAAAGGCTATGAACATAGACAGAAGTTTGAATGGAGAAAATCTTATAACTTCAAACAAACTGTGGATAGAAAAGGATGGAAACGATACAAAAGATAACTTTGAAGTAAAAAAAGCAAAAAGAATTGGAATAGGGTATGCAAGTGAAGAAGATAAAAATAAAATGTGGAGATTCATAAAAATAGAGAATTAAAAGAATAAAAATTTTTATTCTTTTAATTCATATTCATTACTTAGTAGTCTAAATTTATTTTTTATTCCATTTGTGATGTATATTTTTTTATCTTTTGTTACAAATACTGCATCTATATATTGATTTTTGTTTATATATTCAAGTCCTTTTTCAAGTCCCATTCCATAGATTGTTGTAGATAGTGCATCAGCATCTATGGATTTTTTTGTGATTATAGTGACACTGTTTAGATTGTTGTCGATTGGATATCCTGTTCTCGGATTCAATATATGATGATATATTTTTCCGTCTTTTTCTATGAATCTTTGATAAATTCCAGATGTTACAACTGTCATATTTACGATTCCATCGATACTTCCAATTACTGTTTTATTATCGCCTTGTGGATCTTGTATGCCAACATTATAAGCATCATCTTTAGCCGTATTACCTTGAACATATATATTTCCACCAAGATTTATCAATGCACTTGCAACATTTTGAGATATTAGATACTCATGTATTTTATCAGCAGCATATCCTTTTGCAATTGCACCTAAATCAATTTTCATACCTTTTTTTAAAAGTTTTACAGTTTTTTCTTTTTCATCTATTTGAATATTTTTGTATGATACTAAAGGCAAAACAGAGTCGATTTCTTCTCTAGAAGGTACTCTTGCTTTATCTGTTCCTATCTCCCATAGATCACTTACAGAACCGATACTTATATCAAATGTATCAGGAGATATTTCTGAATAAGATAACGCTTTGGATATAACAAAAAATACATCGTCAGAAACTTTTACATCTGATATTCCAGCCTGTGAGTTTATTTTATTTATTTCACTAGACATTAGATTCAAACTCATTTTATTTGTTATATCATTTAAAATATATTCACATTCTTTTAGAACTTTGTTAGATTTTTTCTTTCCTATGTTATAAACAGTAACTGTATTTACTGTTCCAAGTGTATATGAAGTTATAGAATATTCTTTTTTTCTGTTGAAATTTGAAAAAAAGCAATATAGTATAAGTAGTGCAACAATAAGGAAAGCCAAAAATCTTTTATCTATATAAAAAGTTCTAGGATTGTCGTTTTTTAAAAATTTAAAATTTTTCATAGTTTATTATTAACCTTTCTATTAAATTAGAAGAAAAAATTATTTTTGCTTAGAATATTATTCCTTCAATTTTCGAGAATATTATATCCTTCAATTTCCAATTATACAACAAAAAATAAAAAGATACTAGGTTTTAAATAAAAATTAAACAAATATATTTATTTTAAAGTAAAAAAACGTTAAAATTTAATGTATAATAAGACTTATAAGAACTTGAAATAAAATCAAGGTAATAAGTCTTGAAAAAACTGAGATAGAAAATCT
>JAISUA010000057.1 GCA_031272305.1 Clostridioides sp. | reverse complement strand
TGATTTTCTATTTATATTTATTTTTTTATTGATTTTCTATTTATATTTCTTTCCATCTTTTATGCTTTTGATTTGAATATTATCGCAATCTTTTATGGTTTTGGTTTTGGTTTGAATATTATCGCCATCACATATCCAAAAAACATTGCTGCTGCTATTCCTCCAGCTGCTCCTACTATTCCTCCTGTAAAAGCTCCTAACAGACCATTCTCTGCTACTGCCGTCTTTACTCCATTAGCAAGACAATATCCAAACCCAAGCAATGGCACAGTCGCTCCTGCAGCTCCAAACTCTACAATAGGATCATATATTCCTAAAAAAGTAAGTATTACTCCCATCGTAACATAGGTGACAAGAACATATGGAGATTGCATTTTAAATTTATCCATAAGTATTTGAGCGATTAAACAAAGTAATCCTCCAACTACAAATACTCTCAAATATATCATAAACTTTTTCACCTCAATTTCTAATTTTCTTTTATATACTTCATTATTATAATTATAATTATAATTTTTTTATCTCTTTTTCAAAACTTATTACTTTAGATTTTAGTCCAAATTATGATAAGTATTATTTCTAATTTTCTATTATCACTGCATGTGCTACAGATGGTATGCTCTCCTTTTGCAACGTGCTTATAGGCGATAGCAATGCTCCTGTAGCTACAAACATGACTTTATTTATTTTTTTCTTAATCATATTTTTGTAAATGTATCCTGCAAAAACTGTCGCTGAACATCCACATCCACTAGCACCACAATGAACATCTTGTTCATTGAAGTCAAACATTTCTTTTCCACAATCCAAATGATTTTTAGATATGTCTACTCCTTTCTGTTTCAAAAAATCAATCAATATTTCAGAACCTAAATTTCCCAAATCTCCAGTAATAATATAATCAAAACTATTTGGATTATCTTTTGTATCTTCGAAATATGAGTAAATTGTATCTACAGCTGCTGGTGCCATCGCTGCTCCCATATTATTCGCGTCTTTTATACCTTTATCAATTACTTTTCCAACTGTGAAATATTTTATTTTTGGACCTTTTCCTTTATTAGAAATAACAAAACTACCTGAACCTGTCACTGTTCTCTGTGCTGTCATGGGTTTTTGATTTCCCATTTCAAGTGGAAATCGAAACTGTCTTTCAGCTGTACAAAAATGGCTAGATGTAGCTACTGCTACACAGTCTGCAAAACCTCCATCTATCGCCATACTTGCAATACAAAGTCCCTCTGAGGCAGTAGAACAAGCTCCATAAATACCCAGAAAAGGTATATCTAAATCTCTCGCTGAAAACGATGATGGCACTATTTGGTTTATCAAATCGCCTCCTAATAATAAATCTATTTCATTTAATTTCTTGCCTGCATTTTCTATTGCATTTGAAATAGCTGTTTTGGTAATTTTACTTTCAGCTTTTTCCCAGCTTTTTTCTTCCCACAAATCATCTTCAAGAATCACATCAAAATAATCTTTAAGAGGTCCTTCTCCCTCTTTTGTACCTACTACACTTGATGTACCTATTATCACTGGCTGATTATTAAGTTTAACAGTTCTTTTACCTATTCTCTTACTTTCCATAAAAAATCACACCTTTTTCTATCTTTAATTATTCCTAAATTATATTTATCTTTAACATTACAAAGTATATTATTCCACACAAAATTGAAGATCCTATTCCGTAAACCAATACAGGTCCTGCTATTTTAAATAAATTTGCACTCACTCCCAAAACAAATCCCTCTTGTCTATGTTCCATCGCAGGAGATACAATTGAATTTGCAAATCCAGTAATAGGAACTATAGAGCCTGCACCAGCTCTTTTTCCAAGCAAATCGTATACTCCTAACCCAGTAAAAAAAGCACCTAGAAACACAAGCGTAATCGAAGTTAGAGATGAAGATGTAAGTTTGTCATATCCAACAAAATTCATCCAAAATTCACTTATAAATTGACCTATAACACAAATAAGTCCTCCTACTACGAATGCATGTATGCAGTTCTTCAAAAAAGTTGGCTTAGGACTCAAGTTATCAACATATTCTTGATATTCTTGATTCGTAATTTCCCTATTCTTCTTAAGTTTCACTTTCTACACCTCTTTTTTTATAATTTCTACAATAAAAAAAATAATATTCTATTTTTAAATTATAATAAAAAACTTTAAATCATAATAAAAAACAAACCTTTTTTATGGTAGTATAAAATATTTTCTATCACAATAAAAAAATAAACTCTTGTTAATAATATTTACTAATAAGAGTTTATTTATCCTTGAATTTTTGATTATTTTTCAAAGTAGTTCAAAGGAACATTTAGCTAATATATTCCTTCAATTTCGACAATACTTTCTTTTCTATTCTAGACACCTGTACCTGAGAAATATTAAGGATATTTCCTATTTCGCTCTGTGTCATATCCTCAAAATATCTAAGTATAATAATTTGACGTTCTCTTTTTTCAAGTTTTCCTAACATATCTTTTAAAAGAATATTGTCAATTGTTTTTTCTTCATTTTCTTCTCCTACTTGACTTATCTTATCAATAAGACAAATTTGAGATCCTTCATCTTCATGAATAACTCCGTTCAAATATTCTACATTTGCATTTGCATCAAGTGCCATAATCAAATCGCCTTTATCTACTTCTAAAATTTCACAAAGCTCATCAATGCTCGCTTCTCTGCCAGTCTGTTTTATAAAAATTTCCCCCTGTGTTTTTGCTCTAATAGCTATTTGTTTCAATGATCTAGAAACTTTTATCATTCCATCATCTCTTAGATACCGTTTTATCTCACCTAATATCATTGGAACAGCATATGTAGAAAATTTAACATTATAACTGCAATCGAATTTATATATCGATTTGATAAGTCCTATTGATCCAATTTGAAATAAATCGTCCCTCTCATAACCTATGTTTAAAAATTTTGAAACTACACTTCTTACTAAGCCAAGATTAGATTCAATCAAAGTTGATTTTGCTTCTTCATCATCATCCATTTGTACTTTTGAAATCAAGTCAAGGGTTTCTTCATGGCTCAGAAGTTTTCGTTTTGCTTCTTTTTGAATGTTCTCTCCCATAAAAACAACCTCTATCCCTTCAGTTTTCGGTATATTTAACTATAAAATTACTCTATTCTTTTCTGCATATTGACTTCTTTAGTCATTATTATTTTCGTTCCTTCATCTTTTACTGAAGTTACTTTTATGTCGTCCATAAAACTCTTCATAACTGTAAATCCCATCCCTGATCTTTCAAGCTCTGGTTTAGATGTGTATAAGGGTTCCATTGCTTGTTCTAAATCCTCTATTCCACAACCTTTATCTTCAACTGTAATTGTTATAACATTATCTACTATCTCGCATTTAATGTATACAAATTTATCTTCTTGATTTTCATATCCATGTATTATTGAATTTGTAACTGCTTCCGAAACTGCGGTTTTTATATCTACCAATTCATCAAGAGTAGGATCTAATTTTGCTGCAAAGGATGCAACAATAACTCTCGCTAAACTCTCGTTTTCAGATTTAGCAGAAAATTTTGCTTCCAAAATATTTTTCATTTCTGCACCTCCTTACAATATTCCAATTGATTCTTCATATGTTTTGCAAATATTAATAATTTTATTTAAACCAGATAAATCAAATATTTTTCTAACTCTTTCATTAACATTAATAACCGAAACTCTTCCCCCATCAGATGCTATTTTCTTATATCTACCTATAATCACTCCTATGCCTGACGAATCCATAAAATTAATTTTTTCAAAATCAAATACAATGACCTTGATTTGATTTTTATTTATTATGCTGTCAAGTTCATCTCTGACCTCATTAGAAATATGATGATCAAGTTCAGAGCAAGTAAATCTGATAAGAAGAATTTTATTGTCAATTGTATGTGTAAACATATAAAACCTCCCCAAAAATAAATAATAAACTAGTAACTCATAATAAGACTTATCATCACTTAAATAAAAACTAATGAAATAAGTCTTGAAAATAGTAAGCTAGAAAATCCAAGATTTTCGATAGAGAACTTTCCTACTTGGTTCGAAGTGCGAAAA
>JAISUA010000045.1 GCA_031272305.1 Clostridioides sp. | reverse complement strand
TTTCTCTTCTGTCTTGCTTTCTAAGTATTCATAAGCAAATTTTACATAACATGGTGGTATACATACACTTGCGACCTTACTTTCGATAGCAAGGTCGCAAAGTTTTTCTATATCATTCTTAGTAGCGTATGGTTTTAACAGAGTCAAATCTAAATATTTACTAATATCACTCATAATTTCACTCTTCCTATAAATTCTTCTCATAAAGACTTATCATCACTTAAGTAATGTCTAATGTAATAAGTCTATTTATTTTTATTTATGATCTTCACAGCCACAGTCACATGCTGTATGACTATGTTCGTGACTTCCACATCCGCAATCACACTCTTCTTCATGGCTATGTTCGTGTCCTCCACATCCACAATCACACTCTTCTTCATGACTATGTTCATGTCCTCCACATCCACAATCACATGAATGTCCTTCTTCTTCGAATTGTTTTGCTAACGCTTCTGTTTTCTTAAATTCTTCAACCATTGTAGCATAATCAGGAAGTGATGACTCTGTATCGTACTCTTGTCCTGTCCAATCTGCATACATCATTTCATTTCCATTTGTCACAACAAGTCTTCCTGAAGTAGTTATATTATCAACTTCTTCTAAGAACTCAATTTGTTTGTTCAAAACTTCTCCCTCAAGTGCAATATCATCATCTAAACATTGAATAATCATAACAGGAATGAAATATCCTTCTTCATCCAAAACATTGACAACAATGTCCATTGTTCCTTCTGCATTTTCATCGAATTCGCTCAAACTAACATCAGTATCTATCATATCTTCTGGAACTGATAAATCTTCCATTAAATATGCAACTACTCTATCTACAACTAACTCTTTTGACATTTTTTCCTCCTAAAAATAAATAAATTGTATGATATTTATTGGAATATACAATTCATATCACATATAAATATCATACAATAATATTTAGAATTTATCAATTATAAGAACGCTAAAATATTTGTTAGATTCTATGTTCAGTGTGAAGTAATTCGTGAGATTTATGTGACAATGGTTTTTCTAAGAAATCATTGTATAATTTAAGCACAGAAGGATTCTCATGAGAGAAACGAATATTATTATGTGCATCCAATCCATACAGCTCCTTAGCACGTTCTCCAGCATATTCAGCACCTTCATGTATCGGTTGCCCACCACCACCAGCACAACCTCCTGGACATGCCATTATTTCTACGAAATCATACTTAACCTTTCCACTTCTTATAGCTTCTACTAAATCTCTAGTATTTTTCAATCCACTTGCAACTGCTACCTTTAATTTTGTACCTTCAATTTCGAAACTCGCTTCTTTCCAGCCTTCCATACCTCTTACATCTCTAAATGCATCTGGATCTGGATTTTTGCCTGTTACAAGGAAGTAAGCACTTCTAAGAGCAGCTTCCATTACTCCGCCTGTAGCTCCAAATATGACACCTGCTCCACTTCCAATTCCAAGAGGCTGATCAAATTCTTCCTCTTTCAATGTTTGTGGAAGTATGTGTTCTGCCGCAATTATTCTATCTACTTCACGAACAGTAAGAGCTACATCTACATCTGGACCAGAACCTGTACTATCCATTTCAGGCATTGAACATTCAAATTTTTTCGCCATACAAGGCATTATTGATGCACAGAAAATTTTACTTGGATCAACTCCTAATATTTGAGCATAGTATGTCTTTGATACTGCTCCAAACATTTGTTGAGGTGATTTAGCACTTGACAACATATGCACCATATCAGGATATTGTGATTTTATAAATCTTACCCAACCTGGACAACATGATGTGAACATAGGAGAAGTATCATCGCCCCTCTTTGATAATCTTTCAAGAAATTCGCTTCCTTCTTCCATAATTGTCAAATCTGCAGTAAAATCAGTATCAAATATATAATCGAATCCTACTCTTCTAAGAGCTGCAACAAGTCTTTTTACAGTTGCATCTTTTCTAGACATTCCAAAACTTTCACCCCATGCAGTACGAACAGCTGGAGCTATTTGCACAATAGTGATTTTGTCTGGATCTTCCAATGCTTCAAACACTTTTCTAGTATCATCTCTAGCTGTAAGTGCTCCTGTAGGACAATGTGTAACGCATTGGCCACAGATTGCACAGTCAGATTCACTCAATTTTCTATTTCCACTTACATCTACTGTTGTTCTTGAGCCTGTATTTGATACATCCCATACATGAACATCTTGAATTTTATCGCAAACTTGTACACAACGCATACATTTTACACATTTTTCTTCTGTTCTTACAAGTGGAAAATCTTCTTTGATTCTTTTTCTAGGAAGTTCTCTTTTGTATGGCAATTCAAAAACTCCTAGACTATTGGCTACTTTTTGCAATTGACAATTTCCACTTCTTACACAGTAAGGACAGTAGCAATCATGTTGTGATAACAATAATTCTATATTAGTTTTTCTAGCTTCTCTAACCTTAGCACTATTTGAAAATACAACCATTCCATCTTCTACTACACTATTACATGAACTTATTAATCTATCTTTACCTTCTACTTCTACTACACAAAGTCTACAAGCACCTATATCATTTAATTCTTTGAAATAACATAGAGTAGGTATAGCTATTCCAACTTTATGGGCAGCTTCTAGTATAGTCGTACCTTCATTTACTTCTATAAGTTGTTTGTCTATAGTCAATTTTACCATTTTTCTACTCTACCTCCTTTGAAATTTCCGAACCCAAAATGATCACAACGTAAACAACGTCTTGATTCTTGCATAGCTTCTTCGCAAGTCATACCTATCTCAGCTAATTCAAAATCACAAACTCTCTTAGAAGCCTCTCTTTCCTTCATATTTACACGTCCTCTTGGAACTTTGTCTGAACTATCTGGACTAGGAATATCAATATCTACACTTATCTCATGATTAAATCCAAGATACTCATCTATATTTGCTGCTGCAACTTTTCCAGCTGCAATAGCTTTGATAACTGTCGCTGGTCCTGTCACGCAATCTCCTCCTGCAAATACTCCAGGAATATCTTCAAAACCACTGCTAGAAAGAGTTTGTATAGCTCCTCTTTTAACAGGTATTCCAGCTCCTTCAAAATCTTTTATCTCTATATCTTGACCTATCGCAACAAGAACATAGTCACAAGGAATACGAACTTCGTCTACGTTTGCTTTCTTAGGAGAAGGTCTTCCACCTTTTACATCACTTATTATCTGTGGTTGTACATACAATGCACACGCATTTCCATCGCTATCTAATTCTATACGCACAGGAGCCATAAGTTCCTTAACTTCGCACCCCTCTGCAATCGCACCTTCTATCTCTTCTGAAAGTGCTGTCATATCAGCTATTCTTCTTCTGTAGACAATATTAGTTTCTTTAGCACCACATCTAACAGCTGAACGAGCCACATCCATAGCTACATTTCCTCCACCTATTACAACTACTTTTTTATCCTTGAAGTCTGGAGTATTTCCATCACCAATTTCTCTAAGCATTTGTACAGCTGATATTACACGACCACCATTTTCTCCTTCTAATCCTATTTTTTTATCAGTATGTGCACCTATAGAAATATATACTGCATCAAAGTTATTTCTTATTTCATCAAGACTAATATCTTTTCCTACAGATACATCTTTTTTAACTTCTACACCATTTGACAATAACACATCTATCTCGGTGTCAAGTAAATCTTTTGGCAATCTATAATTAGGTATTCCATATACTAACATACCACCTAAACGTTTTCTTTGCTCAAATATCGTTACCTTATGTCCCATAAGTGATAAGAAATAAGCAGCACTTATTCCTCCTGCTCCTCCACCTATTACAGCTACCTTTTTATTTGTAGCTTCTGCAGGCGTAGGTGCTTTCACTAAACCAGCATTATCCACTGCAAACCTTTTCAATCCTCTTATATTTATTGGATCATCAATCATATTTCTTCTGCATCTAGCTTCACAAGGATGTTCGCAAATAAGTCCACACACTGCTACAAGAGGATTGTCTTTTCTTATAAGTGATACTGCATCAGCGTATCTTCCTTCAGAAACTAATGCAATATATCCTGGAATATCTACTCCTGCTGGACAAAGTGCTCTACATGGTACAGCTTGATTCAAACTTTCAGCACATCTACCCTTCAAAATATGTTCTTCATAATCATTTCTAAAACCTTCTAAACCTTTAAGAACCATGTGTGCTGCTTCATATCCTATAGCACAATCAGCAGAATAATAAATTGATCTCGCTGTTTTCTCGATCAAATCAATCGTATCCATAGTAGCATCGCCATTTAATACATCTTCCAATAAATTTTGTAATTGACCAAGTCCTATACGACATGGAACACATTTCCCACAAGTCTGAGCATGACACAAATTCAAAAAAGATTTTGCCATATCTACAGGACATAGACCTGGAGGACTTGCAATAATTCTTCGTTCTAAATCTTTGTAAAGTCCTTCAACAGTAGCCTGAGCTCTGTCAGTTGTAACAATACTCAATCTGCTCATTTCACATTCTCCTTTTCATATCATGATGATTATTTCCCCAATTAAATCCTTAAACTCAACATCTACTCTTTGTTATATTAAGTAACAAATATTATAAAAACGTTTTCTGCTTAATAATTTAAATTTTTTATACTTATATTTTTAAAGTTATCTAACATAGTATCACAAAATTAATAATAGTAACAATATTTTTTGTGTAAATTTTCAAACTTTTATTATTATACAAAAATAACCTTTTAGTTTTGTATAATAAAATACAATTTTAAAACTACAAACTAAATATGAATATAAATAATAAAAATCATGGATTATCTATCTTTTTTATGGACTTGTTTTTTTACTTGTTACCTTATTGTTTTAGATATTAATTTTTCAGGTATAATTATTAAGAAAAATGTAAGATAATTGTAATCTATTTTACAACTTATTGTGATATCATATTTTCATAATAACATCTGTTTGACAATGTATCAAAATAGTGATAGAATCTAAAAATTGTGATATATTCATAACTATTTGTTGTTAATAAACTATCTATATTTTACTGTTATAGATAGCGACAAACACTGATATTATCAATTTACAAATTATTGATAATTCAAATTAAAAAATAATATAATTAAAAATAAAAAAATATACTTTTTAGTTGTAGGAAGTATTCCTATGATTTTGCAGAAAGTAAATCCATTTTTTATTTTTAAGGGAGGATATTATGAAATTCAAAAAAATAGCTAGTTCAATAGCAATATCTATGCTCATTGTTGTAGGAAGCATTCCTATGATTTTTGCAGATGGTGCAAATGTTGTTACTCTAGGAACAAATCTTTCAGCAGCACAAAAAGAGCAAATGCTTAATTATTTCGGAGTAAAAAAAGATGAAACAAATATATTAGAAGTAAACAATCAAGAAGAAAGACAATATCTTGAAGGCGTTGCAACAGATGCTCAACTTGGAAAAGTGACTATATCTTGTTCTTTTGTAGAGCCAACCGCTTCTGGCGGAATAAATGTCAAAACTGCCAATCTTACTTGGGTGACAAGCTCTATGATAGCAACTACTCTTTCTACTGCAGGAGTTGTAAATGCAAACGTAATAGCTGCAGCTCCATACAACGTAAGTGGAACAGGTGCTTTGACAGGTGTTATGAAAGCGTTTGAGAGTGCATCAGGAGAAAAATTAAGTGAAGAGAAAAAAGAGCTTGCCTCAGAAGAACTTGTTACTACAGGTAATTTAGGTCAAGATATAGGTCAAGATCAAGCAACAGGAGTTGTAAATGACATCAAATCAGAAATTATAAAAAACGGAACTTCTGACACAAATCAAATAGCTGATGTCATAAACAATATCACAAATAATTACAACATTACTCTTACAGATGAACAAATAAAACAACTTACTGATTTGATGAGTAAAATAGCATCACAAAACTATGATTACAATTCAATGAAAGATACTTTTAACAATGTTCAACAAAATGTAACTGAAGAATTAAAAAACTTAGGAGTAGATGTAAACAACACAGGATTTTTTGATTCTATAAAAAATTGGTTCGCTGGAATTTTCTCTAGTGGGAATAATTATGGTATACTTAACCAAACAAATGACGAATATCTAGGTAAAGATGCTATCACTGATTCAACTGAAAAAGGTGTTCTAAGAAAAACTGTCAATGAGCTTGGAGGAAAAGTATCTGAAAGTATTGATAAAGGATTAGATAAGGCTTCTGAAGGTATTAATAAAGCTGGTGATACTATAAACGATGTCGCAAACAAAGCAAAAGATGAAGGATTTTTCGATAAAATTATAAATTGGTTCAAAAATCTATTCTAAAAAATTAGAATGTAATATAATGTTCTATCGTAAAATATTCTAAAAATACAGGATAAAATAATTATAAAAAGGCTGATAAAATTGTTTTTAGATTCGTTTGATAACCTCTCTTACTTAAGGTTAGCAAACATCAACTTGAATCTTCAACCAAAATTTATCAGCTTTTTATTTATGAAAAATTCATATGAGAAGTTTTGTCGTATGCATCAAAAAATTCTAGTTCGAATTTTTCTAAGTTATCTCTTGTAATATGAGTAATTTCTTCATTTGATTCTTCAACAATATCAAATGTTACAGTTATAGTTGTTCCTTCTCCTTTTTTACTTTCTATACTTATATCTCCACCCTGTATTTCAATAAGAGATTTCGTAAGAAAAAGACCAATTCCACTACCTGTTTCATTTTCAATTTCTTTTGACTCTATTTGTTTGAACCTATCAAATATTTCACTAAGTTCTTTCTCATCTATTCCAATTCCAGTATCTTTAACAACAATGTGCACCTTATCCAATACTTTATATACTCCTACTAATATTTCTCCACCTTCATGAGTAAATTTTATTGAATTGGATATTAAATTGAGTATTATTCTCTCAATAGATTCTGGATCTAAATTTACAACTATATCTTCATTATTTGTATCAAACATAAATTTTAATTTCTTCACATCTATATAACTTATAAGAGAATCTGTTATAAGTTCTATATGTTCAACAATGTTTATTTTCTTAGGTTCTATCTTATATAAATCATCTTTAACCTGTGATACATTGATAATATTATCTATTAATCTTATCAACATAAACATATTTGTTTTTGTTATTTTCATATGTTGGTTCAAAATGCTTTTTTTCTCTGATATTATTCCCTTTTTACTAGATTGCTCTAAAAGCTGAAGAGAAGAAAAAATATTATTCAAAGGAGTTTTTAATTCATGAGACAAATTTGAATAAAATTGTGTTTTCATATTATCATGTTCTCGCTGAGCAGATAATTGCAGAGTTATTTCTTCAAGTTTTCTCTTTTCCTTCATATCTGTAAAAATTCTAAGCATACAATCTTCACTGCCAAATTTCACAATATTTTTTATCATACTTATTTCTTTCAACTCTTTCTCATCATCAAGAATTGTAACTGAGTCAAATGGATTACTTTTTTTATCTGCAATAAATTTTTTTATTATAACATCTCTATACTTTTGTCTTTTATAATTTAAATTCTCATCATTAATAGCAAACATCTTATCATAACATCTATTGACAAAAATAAGTCTACCTTCTTTTAAAGTTTCTACACACACAGCATTTGGTATAGCATCAAGTATCTTTTCATAGAACAACTTATTTCTGTATATATTTTTACTTGATTTCATCTCTGCAGTAACATCTTTGAATATCATCAACTTAAAAATTTTATTTCTTGAATCATACTCTTCAAAACTAGTTTCTAATATTGTATCTTTTCCATTTTTGTTTTTAAAAATCAAATAAACATACTCATCAATTCCATGATATCTTTCTATTTCTTTCATTTTTTCTTCAAAAGTTAATTCTCTTCTTCCAAAAATATTTTCATCATAAATATCTATATTGTATTTTTCTATAAAACTTGAAAACTCTAACCCTACAATCTCCAAAAATTCCATTCCAAACATATTTTTAAAACTTATATTTACATTTGAAATATAATATTTTCCATCTTGTCCTCTTCTTTTTGACATTATTGGAAGTGGAACCTTTTGAATTACTTTTCTAAAGTATCTATTTACTCCATACATTTCCTTAAGCTCTCTTTCTTCTTTTGTTACATTATTCAGAGTAATCAAGTATATTCCTTTCTTTAAATCTCTAAAAATACTTATCATATATACTTCATCACATATATGAATAAATTCGTCCTCTAACAAAATTCTCTCTTCATTTTCTTTATTTTCTTCTATTTTTAAAATTAATATATCTTTTAACGAATATATTACTTCTTCTTTTTCCCTAAAATTTTCACTAAATTTATGATTATGAAATTTAACATCTAACTTTCTATTAAACACAATCCATGCATCTGGTATTATTTTTAAAACATTATTTAATAAATTCGTTCTTTCTTTTATTTGTTCATTTAGTTTTAATTGAAAATTTATTTCTTTATTTCTTTCATAATTTAATCGAGCAAAAGAGTTTTCAATAATATTTATTTTCTTGCTTACATCTACAACATCAATTACTGGCACTAAAACTTTAGACTTTATAGCATACTTATAAAATATGTATGAATTTAAAATTATCAAATATTTAATAATATTATTTAAGCATGTCAAATATATTTCATCTTTTATTATATAATTTAATATTATCAATATCATACTCAAAAACACTAATTTATTTATATTTCTGATTTGATTCTTTGAATTTAATATCAAATTATAATTATCAAAACAACCTCTAAAAATTTTAGTATCATCATACACAAATATAAACATAGCTAAAATTAAGCTTATAATCTCAAATTTTGAAAATATTATATTAATATTTATCAAAACAAACTCTATAACTACATATGTTGTAAACATATTAATTCTTAAATTTTTCTTCGTATAAAAAGTATACTTTCTAAGAACGATCAAACATAAAAATATCATATTTAAATTTACATCTGTAATTTTAATATTATACATATCTAATAAATGAATAAATATCACATAAAAACAATACATTCTATACAATTTAGAATCTTTTAGCATTTTACTTCGTGAATTATATATAGAAAATATAATAATCGATAGAAGTAAAATTGTAAGTACATCAACAATATATACATAAAAAATAGAATCTACAAAATAGAATATAAACAAAATTATTGACAAAAAAACAAACAATTTATCTGATTTTAAACTAGCATCAAGATTTTTCTGTAAACGTTTATTTTCGTTTTCGTTATCATCATAATATGATCTATTTAGCCTTTTCAAAGTATAAGCAAAATATTTATACAAAAATCTTGACATTGTATATTTTGATGTTTTATTAGCAGCTCTATCCATTAATATTGCCCCCTTTTTTGACGAATATATGTAAAAAACTCATTTTTAGCATTTATGCTTATAAATTTGTTTAAAAATCCTATATTTTTTAGCTAATGCGTTTTTATTTTTGAACCTCTACATTTATTTTAACACTTTAAAGGCGATTTTTTTGTCGTTTTGTGTTTTTATCAAAAATTTATTGAAATAATTCATATATAATTTTAGCATAATAAAAAAGACTACTATTTAGATATTTTTCTCAAAATAGCAGTCTTTCTGTAAAATATTTTTGCATAAAATTTTTCTCGACATTTTTTAACATATATAAATTATTAATGGTTCAATTCATCTCGGGACTAAAGTACCGAGTATTCTTGCTTTTTTAATAAAAAATAAAAGTTTATACAAAATATTTACGCTATCATTTCTTAAAAACTAAAATGCAGGTATTATAGCACCTTTGTATTTTTCTTGTATGAATGTTTTTACATCGTCTGTATTAAGTGCTGCTGCAAGTGCTTTTAATTTTTCTGAATCTTTATCTTCTTCTCTAACTGCAAGTATGTTTGCATATGGAGAATCTTTTGATTCTAATATTATCGCATCATTCAATGGATTTAAGTTTGCTGCTAGTGCATAATTTGTATTTATAATAGCAGCTGCTACATCTGGTAATGCTGATGGTAATTGTTCTGCATCTAATGCTTTGAATTGTAAATTCTTAGTGTTTTCAGTAATATCATTTACTGTTAAAAGTTCAACACCTTCTTTAACTTTTATAATTCCATTGTCAGCTAAAAGTTTAAGTGCTCTTCCTCCATTTGTTGGATCTTGAGGTATTGCTACAGTATCTTTATCTTTTAATTCAGATACATTTTTTATTTTTTGAGAATATAAACCTATTGGTTCGATATGAACTTTAGTTATATAAGTTAATTTGTACCCTTTTTCCTTAATTGTTTCTTCTAAATAAGGAACATGTTGGAAATAGTTCGCATCAAGTGAACCTTCTGATAAACCTGTATTAGGTAAAACATAATCATTAAATACTTTTACTTCTAATTTATATCCTTCTTTTTCAAGTGCAGGTTTGATATGTTCTAATATCTCTGCATGTGGTGTAGCTGATGCTCCAACTACTATTGTTTTGTCGTCTTTATCTTCAGTACCTGTAGTTTGTGATTTGCAACCTACAGCCCCTATTGCTACTAAAGATGTTATTGCCAGTGTAACTAGTTTTTTGAATTTCATAATATCTACCTCCTGATATTTTGCAGTGTATTTATCTACACTACAATTTTTATTTATAAATTAAAATTGTATTGCCATAGTTAGAATTTCTGTTCAACATAGTAAAAAATTTGTTCATAAAAATAGTTATTTATATTTAGATTTTTTCTAGACTTCTGTCATATAATATCTAAATTTTTATATGTTTTATTATTATAATTTTTTATATGTTTTATTATATCTAATTTTTAATCTCTAAGTTTTTTATATTTAAGTTTTTATATTTAAATTTTAATCTCTAAGTTTTTATATCTAAGTTTTTATATCTAAGTTTTTATATTTAAGTTTTTATATCTAAGTTTTTATATCTAAGTTTTAATCTCTAAGTTTTTTATATGTCCAATTTCCTATCCATTGTATTGTCTGTACTATGATGATAAGAGCTATTACTGTATATAAAATTACTGATGTATCAAATCTTTGATAACCATAGACTATAGCAACATTTCCAAGTCCTCCAGCACCAACTGAACCTGCCATAGCAGTATATCCTAATATAGATATTACTGATAAAGTGATTCCTGACGCTATCACAGGAAGTGATTCTTTTATCATTACTTTGAAAATGATTTGTGTATTTGTAGCTCCAAACGATTTTGCCGCTTCTATAAGTCCTTTATCAACTTCATTCAATGCACTTTCTATTACTCTTGCTATAAATGGTGCAGAGCCTATT
>JAISUA010000263.1 GCA_031272305.1 Clostridioides sp. | reverse complement strand
CCTAAGTTGAAGAGCTTTTTTATAAAAATTTAAACTTTTGTCCAAATCCGTTACGTTGATATTATTGTGTACAAATTTAAAATCCATTTTGCACCCCCCAAATTTTTTAAATAATATTAATTTTATTATAACAAAAATTACATTATTCTTCATTATTTTTTTTTATTTTATGTATAAAAATTTGTGCTTCAAGCAATAATATTAACATGTAAAACAAACATACTCAATCTCCCCCACAATTAATCTCATTTCCCCGATGAGATCTACTAAATTTAATGATAAAATCCTAAAAAATCCGTATCTCTTAAATATAAGCAGATACGGATTTTTTATTTATATGCCTATTTTTTTATTAATATTGACTAAAAAATCAATTTTATTTTATTCTGTTTAATATTGCTACGAAAATAAATTTTTATTCCATTTTTTATTGATGCTAATTAAAAAATCAATTTTATTTTTTTCTGTGTAATATTACTCTGGAAATAAATTTTTATTCCATTTTTTATTATACATCAATATTTATAAATTTCAACTTTAAATTGTTCATTTTATTCTATTATAAATTGCAACATTAAATTGTCTATTTTATTCTATAGATGTTAATTCAAATCCTAGCTCTTCTATCAAAGATTTGATTTCATTTTCATCAATATCTCTTTCAAAATCCACAAGAGCATATCCACCTTCAAGACTTACTTCTTTTACAACTATTCCTTCTATGTCTTCACTAAGTGCATCTGTAACATGCTTTACACAATGAGCACAACTCATACCTACAATATTTAATTTCTTTTCCATATCAAAACTCCTCCTTTATGATAAACTTCTCAATTTTATTTTTGTAATTCTCAATTTTATTTTTGTAATTCTTTATTTTATTTTTGCACTTCTTTATTTTTCAATGTTACATTTTCGATTTTATTATATATATTAAAATCATTAGGTTCTAATTTTCCATCTAATCTAGCATTCATAACAAGATAATCATTTTTTACAACCAAACTTATAAACGCAGCATTATTAGTTACATTTTTTTGTATATCTTTATAAATATTTTTTATTTCAGACTTTGAGTTTGCTTTATCCAACAAACTAAAATAATTATTCAACTTATCATTAGTATAACCACTATCTGCAATAATTTCTTTTGTATTTGGTTTGTTCGAAAAGTTCCAACCAGTCAAAAGAATATCATAATCTCCTTTTTCAACTGCTGTTTTCAAATCTTTTTCATCAAGCTGAACTATTTCAGATTTTATACCTATAGCTTTTAGATTTTCGCTAATTACATTTGAAGCTTTTACTCTTTCAAGTTTATCTTTATTTACAACTATTTTTAAATTTATATCATTTATACTTTTTATAGGTTTTGTTTTGACAACAGTAGTTCTTGGTTTAGTTGTTTTTGTATCTTTTGTATCTGTATTGCTATTTGTTGTGTTGTTATTATTTGTATTTGACTCTGCTTGATTATTTTGTTCAGCATTATTATTTGTGTTATTTTCATTGTTTGTATTGTTTGTGCTATCTGTATTTGTAACATTGTTTGTATTTGTGCTATTATTCGTATCATTTGTAGTATTTGTTTCATTTGGATTCGTTCTAGCTTTTAAAATTTCGTTAACATTTGTTTTACTAATATTTAATACATTGATATTACTCACAGTTCTTTTATTCGTATTCATTTCAATGTTAGTACTTGTATTTCTTTTATTTGTACTTTCTGTATTACTATTGTTTGTAGTTCCACTGTTAGCACCTGAACTTTCACTAGTATTTGTATTATTGTTTGAATTACTATTTGTTCCACTTGAATTTTCATTTGTATTAGATGTTTCATTTTGTTTTCCAGATGTAGTATTGCTACTTTTTGATGTAGTGTTACTACTTTTATTTGTAGTATTATTGTTTTTATTAGTATTAGTTTGAGTTGAAGTTTGGTTCTCAGCAAATTTATCAAACTTAACCTTCGCAAGAAAATCCTTTGCTTTATCTTTGCTATAGGTCAACTGTGCTACATCAGAATTATAATACTCTGATTTTGAATTAAGAGGAAAATCAACCTTAGCTCCTTCTTCAATATAAGATTCTTCATATATTCTTGTTCTATCTATGGCAGAAACAATAGCTTTTCTAAAATTAACATCTTTCATATAACTTTTTAAATAATTAAATTTAGCATATTCAAATTCTCTTCCCTCAAATTTAGTTATCTTGAAAGCACTTTCTTGAAATTTACTAAGTTCTGAAAGATCGAGTTGCATAATATCGCTGTCAAGTGACATAACCATAGTAACTCTAGCATTTGAATTTGACAAAACCTTAATTTTGACATCTGTCATATTTTTAGGAATCTCATCATAATAATCTTCATTCTTCACTAAGTATAAATAATTATTTTCCTCAAAATCCTTCACCTTATACATTCCATTTCCAATAGTAAAGTCTTTATAAGCTACTTCTTTAGCAGTTTGATTTTCAGATAATATTGGAAACATAAGTGAATTAATCACAAAAGGATCGCTTTCTTTTAGTGATATAGTCAACTTCTTATCACTACTATAAGTAACATCAGATATATTATCTACAAAAGATTTGTATATTCCATTGCTACTTTTTATATAATTTATAGTTGCTTTGACATCTTCTGAAGTAAGTGTCTTTCCATCATGAAATTTCACATCTTTCAATGTAATATCTATACTTTTTGAATCAGAAGCAACTTTGTATTCTTTGACTAATTTAGGTTTTACATTATAGTTTTTGTCTTGATAAAATAATCCATCATAAATCAACCCCATCGCTGATACAGCAGATTTATCTGTAAAATCAAGTGGATTTAATTTGTCTGGTTTAGACATTGTAATATTAATAAATTTATCTATATTTGTATCACTTTCAACAGTAGATTCATTTTTATCAGGAAGTTCGACATTATTTTGTTCGTCTGCACAACCACTTATACTGAACACAAGCAATAAAATAATTGATATTATCTTTAGTTTCTTCATATATTAATTCCTTTCAACTCCGTAAATTTCATTATAAATCTTATATGCTTTGTTGACTTTATCAAGATATTTTGACGTTTCAGAAAAAGGTATTTTTTGAAGTGTTTTACCATCCGTACTGTACTCTTTATTTTTCAACCATTTGTTCACGTTTCCAGAGCCACCGTTATAAGCTGCTATTACTAATGATTTATCGTCAAATTCGTTAAATAGTTTTTTCAAATACCAACATCCTATTTTTATATTAGTTTCTGGATCAAATATATCTTCATTTGAAATTTTCATTTCTTTTGTAGCCCATTCTTTTGTTACATCCATTATTTGCATAAGACCTTTAGCCTGTCTTTTAGACACAGCTTTTTCATTGAACTTACTCTCTACTTTAATTATACTATACACAAAATTTTCATCAAGTCCATATTCTTTTGAATATTTACTTACATATTCTGAATATTTTTTTGGGTATATTATCTTTCGAACAAATTCCGATTCATACAAAACTGCTCCAAGCAAAGCCACAACCATTAAAGCAAGCAGAAATCTTTTTTTACTCATTCCAATTCACCTTCATATACTCAATAAATTTTGATACTTCATGCGTTAAATTTTCAACTGTAGTTGAATTATTGATAATATAATCTGCAAATTTTTCTTTTTCTTCTTGTGGCATCTGAACTTTGATTCTATCTAACGCTTGTTTTTTAGTGCAATTATCTCTTTGCATTATCCTTTGTATCTGAACATCTTCTCTACAAGTTACTACAAGTATTTTGTCTACATAATCTTTTATAATAGATTCTATGAGCAAAGCACTATCAATAAAAATATATTGCGATTTTAACATATTTTTTTGTTCATTACCTAAACAACTTTCTTTTTTGTATTTATGTTCACTTAAACAACTTTCTTTTTTATCACTTTCTATATAAATAGCCTTTCTTTGCTCTCTGTATTCTTCAATTTCACTAAATATCAATTCTATAATCCTTGGATGAGTGATTTGATTGAGTTTCAAAAGTTTTTCTTCATCATTAAAAACAATATCAGCTAATTTTTTTCTATCTAATGTATTGTCACTCTTTTTTATCTCATATCCAAAAGTTTCAAAAACAGTTTCTAAAACTTCTTTATCCTTCATTATATTTCTTGAAATCTCATCTGCATCAATAACTTTAAACTTGTTACTTCTCAATATATTTGTAATAGTACTTTTTCCACATCCAATACTACCTGTAAATCCTATTATACACATACACAACACCTACTATCAAAAATTACTTATTTCGCTTCGTACCAAGAATTTCCCACATTCAAATCAACATCTAAATGAACATTTAATTGGACTGCATTTTCCATTTCTTCTTTTACTATTATTTTGACTGTATCCACTTCAGATTCAACAGTTTCAACTATCAATTCATCGTGAACTTGAAGTATAAGTTTTGATTCTAACTCTTCTTCCTTCAATCTTTTGTATACATTTGCCATTGCTATTTTGATTATATCAGCTGCACTTCCTTGAATAGGTGCATTCATAGCAAATCTTTTTCCTCTATTTCTCTCAACAAAATTCTTTGATCTTATTTCAGGAATATATCTTCTTCTATTTAAAACAGTCGTAACAAATCCATCTTCAGTTGCTTTTTCTATTACATCATCCATAAATCCTTTGATATTTGAATATTTGTGGAAGTAGCTTTCTATATATTCTTTCGCTTTAGGTACAGAAATATTTAGATCCTCTGCAAGTCCAAAATCAGTTTTTCCGTATATAACCCCAAAATTGACTGCTTTAGCTGCACTTCTTTGTTGTGAAGTAACATCTTTTAGATCTATATTGAATACTCTGGCTGCTGTTGTAGTATGAATATCTTCATTATTTTCAAATGCTTTTATCATATTTGGATCTTCACTCATATGTGCAAGCACTCTAAGTTCAACTTGCGAATAATCTGCATCTACAAATTTCTTTCCAGATTCAGCTACAAATACTTTTCTTATTTCTCTACCCATTTCCATTCTAACAGGAATATTTTGTAGATTTGGTTCTGTAGATGATATTCTTCCAGTAGTTGTGATAGTTTGATTGAATGAAGAATGTATTCTGTTACTTATAGGATTGATTATTGATAGCAAACCTTCTATATAAGTAGAATTCAATTTAGAAACAGTTCTGTACTCAAGTATCTTCTCAATAATAGGATGTTTGTCTTTTAATTTATCCAAAACATCTGCATTTGTAGAGTATCCTGTTTTTGTCTTTTTGATGACAGGAAGTTCTAATTTCTCAAAAAGTACAACTCCAAGTTGTTTAGGAGAATTTATGTTGAATTTTCCATCTGAATAAGAATAAATTTCTTCTTCTAAGTTCTTTAAATTTTCTTTGAAAATAGTTCCTAGTTCTTTTAGTTTGTCTACGTCAACCTTAACTCCTATAAATTCCATATCTCCAAGCACTTCTACAAGTGGCATCTCAACATGATGGAAAAGTCCGTCCATTTTCGTAGAAATAAGTTCTTCTTCCATCTTTGGAACTACATTTTCTATAGTATCAAAAACAGAGCCTACATAATTTTCTAAATCTCCAAATTCTAGTTCATTATAAGAGATTGCTTTTGCACCTTTTCCAAGCAATTCTTCTTTTGACTTCACTGATTTTGAAAGATATTTCATAGCAATTGCAGAACAATCGTAAGAAGTTGAAGAAGTAGAATCTATCAAATATTCAGCTATAGAAATATCGAAATACATATTTTCAATCTCAATTCCATATGGTCTAAGACTTATATAATCTTCTTTTAAATTGTATCCATATTTTTTGACTTCATAGCTTTCCAGAATTTCTTTTAATTTTACTATTTCGTTTTCTTCAACATAGTAGAAGTTGTCTTTATCTATACTCATAAACATATATACTATATTTTTTTCTAGTATATTACCAGTTTTAGAAGTTATTTTTAGCATTAATTTATTTGTTTCTTTGATTTTTTCGATGAAAGGTTTTATTTCTTCAGCTTCAAGTTTCTTAGCTTTGAATTGTCTTACTTCAATCTCCTCACCCTTCAATTTCATAACTCTATTGATAAGACTATTGAATCCAAAATATTTTAATTTATCAAGAAGTTCACTTAAATCGAAATCGCCAAATATCATTTGTTCTAAATCGAACTCTATTGGAACATTTCTATCAATAGTTGCAAGCTGTTTACTAAAAATAGCTGTTTCTTTATTTTCTTCAATCTTTTTCTTCACTGAACCTTTTAGCTTATCTGTATTTTCTATGATATTTTCTATACTTGCAAACTCTTTTATAAGTTTGATGCCTGTCTTCTCTCCAATGCCTGCTACTCCAGGAATGTTATCTGATTTATCTCCCATAAGACCCTTCAAATCTATAAATTGATCTGGCGTCATTTCATATTTTTCTATGACTGCGTTATAATCATACTCTTCGACTTCACTTATACCCTTTTTCGTAATAAGTGTTGTTGTGATGTTTGATGCAAGTTGAATAGCATCTTTATCACCTGTTACTATATATACTTTATAACCTTCTTCTTCTGCCTTTTTTGATATTGTTCCTATAATATCATCTGCTTCGTATCCTTCAATTTCAAATCTTCTTATGCCAAATTTATCAAGAAAATTTTTAAGAGGTTCTAATTGTTCTGCAAGTTCATCAGGCATTTTTTTTCTACCTGCTTTGTAATCTTCATACATCTTATGTCTGAAAGTCGGTGCTTTCTTATCAAATGCTACACTTATATGTGTAGGCTCATAGTTGTCAATAATTGAAAGGAGCATAGTCGTAAATCCATAAATCGCATTTGTATGTTCTCCTTTGCTGTTATTCATCGGTGGTAATGCGTAAAACGCTCTATTTATAATAGAATTTCCATCTATAATTGCTAATTTTTTTTCCAAAGTAATTCACCTCAAGTATTTTTTATCTCTGTATATATTATTCACATATACTATATTTATAAATTAACCTAGTTCATATATGTATATATTACTCACTATATACTTTATTTCTAAGTTGACTTAATTCACATTAAGTATTTTTTCATCTATTTTATATATTACCTCAAACTAAGCAAATTAACAATGAAGTTTGATAATTTATTTATGTTGAAAATTTTTTTTAATTTTTTTAAAAATTTTTCTTGATTATATGAATATTTTTTGTTATAATAGTAAATGCAATTGAGAAATGACATACGCCGCTGTGATGGAATTGGCAGACGTAGTGGACTCAAAATCCACCGGTAGCGATACCGTGCCGGTTCGAGTCCGGCCAGCGGCACCATTTTAAAAAAAGAGCATTGTATATAAATACGATGTTCTTTTTTTGATTAATATTTTTTAACGTAAAAAGCTACAAAATTCGAACTCCCACCTTATCATTAGATTAATTCTAATTTTTTGAAGTACGTTCAATTTTAATTTTGTAGCTCTCCTTATATCATACTTATTTTCTAAATTTTCTCTTTTTCAGATTATTTATTAAATAATTAGATATATTATTTAAATTAACAACTTAAATAATATATCATTTTTATTATCGTCCATAAAATTACCGATATATTTTACTCTAGGTCGAATCTGTTTGACTACATTGATCTCTCCAGTATTGCTTATATCTAAATAATCCAATTTGCTAAAATCTCTCACTGCCCCTTTATTTAAATCAAAAATATTTAAATATTCATCATGTATTGGCTCATCTACAGGTATAGTTTTTACATTTATATCTTTATTTTTTAATAGACATGATCTTACTTTATTTCTTAATTCCATATTTCTATTCACGGCTTCATCTACTAATAGAATTATTTTATGTTTATTTAATTCTATTAGATCTTCTATATCTTTTCTCATCAATAAACTATCTGTTCTCAATATTATAAGTTCAAAATCATCTATTAATCTAGTTAAAACATATATGAAATATTTGTTATCAAAGATGT
>JAISUA010000249.1 GCA_031272305.1 Clostridioides sp. | reverse complement strand
TATGTTTCTTTTGCATTTTTTTGTATATACTATAAAAATGCTTCGCTCTGCCGTAAACATTGCATTCTATGTCCATTTCATCAAAAGTTTCTTTTAATTGATCAATTATATTGTCAATGTATTCTATTCTTTGATCTCTTTTCATAGATACTTTTTTGACCAAATTATAGTATCCTTCTGGATCTAAATATCTAAGTGCTAAATCTTCAAGCTCCCACTTTATCTTCGAAATTCCCAATCTGTGTGCAATACCACCGTAAATCTCAACAGTTTCTTTGGCTTTGTACTTAGCTTTCTCAATAGGCATATATTTGAGCGTTCTCATATTGTGAAGCCTATCAGCAAGTTTTATAAGTATTACTCTTATATCTTTCGCCATAGCAAGAAACATTTTTCTAAGGTTCTCAGATTGTGTAGCTTCTTTTGATTGATACTTTATTTGCCCCAATTTTGTAACTCCATCAACCAACTCAGCAATGTTCTTACTGAACATTTTTTCTATATCCTCATATGAATACTCTGTATCTTCAACAACATCGTGAAGCAAACCTGCTACAATCGTTTCGACATCAAGCTGCATATCAGCTAAAATATTAGAAACTGCTAATGGGTGTATTATATATGGCTCCCCAGATTTTCTAAATTGTCCCTCATGTGCTTCATAAGCAAGTTTGTAAGCTTTTTCAATGAGACTGGTATCTGCATTCGGAGCATAATCTTTAACTTTTTTAATTAAATTGTCTAATTCATTGTTATTATTATGCATATAACCACCCTCTCTAATATTTTTTATTTACAATTTAGTACTTTACATCTGTTCTAATACTTCTTGATTTTCATTTTCTTTGCTTGTATATATCTTAAAACTTTCAATATATATTTTTTGTAATTTGCACAAATATTGCAACATTAAACTATTGTTCAAATCAAGTTTTTGATTTGGTTTAGGAAGCAAAGAAATGGTTATTTTATTTTCTTCTTCTCTATAATCAAGCAAACTCAACTCTTTGAATACATTTAAAACTACAAAAAATTTCAAAGTCGACATATTGAAAGTTTGTCTTATCAAAGTTGTTTCTATATTTATATTTTTTTCAATCAATGCCTTTTTATATACAAAAGTAAAATCATCTCTTACAGGCACTATTTCTTTGATTACTCTATTTGTATAGACTAGATTTTTTCTATCATAATATTTTACTATTTCATTTGAATTTTTTTGTTTAAATAAATACTCATAATCACTAGCATTTATTAGATAATCATAAAGAATAATACTATTATATCTTTTTAAATTGATTTTATCAATATCTTGAGTAAACATAATGTGGATATTGTCATTTTTGTCAACATTTTTTTTATTATCTAAATATACATTGTATTTTATATCCAAAAGTGACACATCAGAAATAACTCTTTTCAATGAATGTATAGAACTTACAAGGATCAAAGTTTTTTCTTTTAGATGGTCAAAAATGTTTATATTTATATCTGGCGAATATATATTTTTTTCTAACTCAAATGTATTTACACAATTATTTTCTTTTTTATCACATATTGCTTTATTATTTTCTTCTATATTACTTATTTGTTTATCTTTTGTTTCTGTTGTTTCTTCTATATTACTTATTTGTTTATCTTTTGTTTCTGTTGTTTCTTTTATATCTTCATTATTCACTTCTTTTACGCTTGCCATTTTATTATCAAATGATAATTTTCCAATTTTTTCTGTACTGTTTGAAATTATTTTTCTCATTATATCCATATTTTCGATTTCTGAATCTTTATCTATAGAATAAAATTCTCTTACATCCTTAAGCAAGAATTGTACTTTTGTTTTTCCCATATAAGTGTTCTCATTTATTTGAAATAAAACATCTATCCTATCTCCTATTTCAAATTTATCTGCAATGTGAGCCATATTGAAACCTACACAATCAAACTCAAACATCTGTGGTTGCTTTGAAGTATCACTATTAATCATATCTTGTGACTTTGATGTATCACTTTCAAGTATCTGTTGTGACTTTGAGATTTCGCTATCTATTATTGATAAGTTCTCATCTATCTTTGATGACTCTTTTTTTACAATAATTTTTAGATGTTGTTTTTCTTTTCCCATTCTAAAAATGTTTTTTATCTCAACATCTCTCATTATAAATTTAGGTGAAGGATTTTGGATTCCAAACGGTTCGAGAATATGAAGTTCTCTCACAAAATCAATATTTGCATGTTCTGGTTCAATTTCAAATTCAGCATCTACCTTCTCAATCAAATCTTCTTTATTCAAAAATTCATCTGCAAATTCATTGACTATTCTTCTAAGCTTTGAAATATTTTTTGTTTCTACGGTAAGACCAGCTGCTTGCTCATGACCACCGAATTTTTTCAAGATATCTCCACATGAAAATATCGCTTCAAAAATATTGAATCCTTTGATAGATCTTGCTGAACCTGTAGCCTCTTCTCCGTCAATACACATAAGTATTGTCGGTTTGTAGTACTTTTCTGTCAACTTGGAACTTACTATACCTATGATTCCATGTTGCCAACCTTCGCCAGCTACTACTATTACTTTTTCATTTTCATAATTTTTATCCGATTTTATTATATCTTCTACTTCTTTAGTTATTTTTAATTCAATATTTTGTCTTTCAATATTTTTTGTTTCCATCATTTGAGCAAGTTCCATAGCCTCATCTTCAAATTCAGTAGTAAATAATTCTACACCTAAATTTGAAAAACCAAGTCTACCTGTTGCATTTATTCTAGGTCCTATAGAAAATCCAATATGAGATGTTCCTATTTTATCAGCACTTATTCCACAAACTTTAATCAATTCTCTCAGTCCTAAATTTACACAATTTTGCATTGACTTCAACCCATTTTTTACGATTATTCTATTTTCGTCGACTACAGGCATTACATCGCAAATTGTAGCTAGTGATGCTATTTCTATATAATTTTGAATTTTACTTTCAAATTCTTCTTTAGGGGTTAGAGCTTGTATCAACTTAAGTGCAATTCCACAACCACATAACATTTTAAAAGGATACTCACAATCGCTTTGTTTTGGATTGATTACAGCGAAAGCATTTGGAATCTCGTCCTGACACTCATGATGGTCTGTGATTATAACATCCATTCCAAGAGAATTTGCAAGTTCGACCTCTTTAACTGAGGTTATTCCACAATCAACACTAATTAACAAGTCGCAACCTTTTGAGTTGATTTCTCTAATAGCATCTTCACTTATTCCATAACCTTCTTCAAGTCTATTTGGAATGTAGTATTCTATAGGATATTGTATATCTTTAAAATATATACTTAATATAGACACAGAGGACACTCCATCTACATCATAATCTCCAAATATCCATATTTTCTCGTTATTTTCTATAGCTTTCTTTATCCTATCTACACTTTTTCTCATATCTTTCATAAGAAAAGGATCTCTAAGATTTTTAATAGAAGGATTTAAAAATAAATTTGCTTTTTCGAAAGTATCAATCTCTCTATTCTTCATTATCTGATATATTTCCCGAGAAATATTTAATTTTTTACACAAATCATTCTGCTTTAACTTATTTTTGAACTTCAATCCCCACTTTTTCAATCTATTTTCCCCTTTCTTATAAATGATTCTTCTGTATTATTTTTTATAATGAATTTACTTCTGATCATGCGAACTATCTTTGTGTGAACTATATTAACTATCTTAACTATCTTTATATGAACTATCTTTGTATGAACTATCTTTGTGTAAATTATATTATAATTATTTCCCTTTGAACTTATCTCTTACTCTCCTTATCACTAAGACTATTCCTATCGCAAACGATACAAAAAAACCTGTTATAGCAAGCCATCTTATATATTTATTCTGATAAGCTATTTCAGAAGATATTATCGTAGATGAACCAATTATCAAAGCAGCAAGCACCAAAATCATCGACATTTGATAAGTAAATTCTCTTATCACATTCTCTAGTCTAGTAGCCTTGACATCTTCAACATTTATCTTTATATTATTTCTTTCTATATTAGATAGTATAGACTTTAGTTGTTTAGGTATAGATTTAACGTTCAATATAACATCTTCTATGTTTTCTTTTGATTCCATCGCAAGACCTTTTACATTCATTATATTCTTATAATAATGAACCAAAAATTCTTTTGTAAGTTCATCAAGAGAAAATTCAGGATTTAAATATCTTGCTGTTCCCTCCAATGTAATCAATGTTTTCAATAGTATTACAAGTTGATTTGGAAGAACAATATTGTATTTTCTTATATATCTAAAAATTTCGTTTAGAATTTCTGTTGCTGTTATATTTTTAAGCGATATATTATAGTAATAATGAATTAGATATAGAAAATCTTGTCTAAAACTATTTATATTTATGTTGTGAGGCATAGCTTCAATATCAGTTAATAAAAATATTATCTTATCAACATTCTTTTCTGATACTGCCATAGCGATTTGATTTAAGAATTTCAAAGTTTTTTTATCGACTATCCCTATCATTCCAAAATCAATATAACTTATTTTATCTTGACTCACTACAAAAATATTTCCCGGGTGAGGGTCAGCATGGAAGAAACAATGTTTTAATACCTGTATAAAAAACGACCTTACTCCGATATTTACGATTTTCGTACAATTCCAACCTTTTGATTTTATTGCATCTATTTCGCTCAGTTTTATACCTTCTATTTTTTCAAGAACTAAGACTTTTCGTGTACAGTACTCTGTGTAAATATCAGGAATGTACACTTCTTCGCTTGATTCAAACATTTTTTTGAATCTATTTGCATTTATTGCTTCAAAAGAATAATCTAATTCTCTTAAGATTTGTGTTTCAAATTGTTCTACTATATCCATAAGATCTAAATTCAAATCTTTTTTTAGATCACTTACTGCTACTGCCACAGTTTTTAAAATATCTATATCTGATTTTATTGTTTTTTCAATGTGAGGTTTTTGAATTTTTACAATTACATTTTGTCCATTTCTTAATCTAGCTTCATATACTTGTCCTATAGATGCTGCTGCTATAGGTTCTTCATTGAAATAAGAAAAAACATCAACTATTTTCTGACCTATTTCTTCTTCAAATATTTTTATAGCTTCTTCAGTTGGAAATTTCTTCGTATCATCTCTCAACTTAGATATCTCATCCAAAATATCTTTATCAAACAAATCTCTCCTTGTACTAAGTACCTGTCCAAGTTTGATATATGTTGGTCCAAGTTCTTCGATAGCAGCCTTCATTCTTTGACCTGTAGTAAGATTTTGAATAGAATCAGGACTTTCAAAAATAGGAATCTTATTTGCTATTCCTGTTAGATTCAAACGCTCAACAATAAAGCTAAATCCATATTTTATAAGTATATATGCTATTTCACTATATCTCTTCAAATATCTGTAACTAATTCGCAAAACATTCTCACCTCACTAATTGAAAAAAATCATTCTATAATCATATATCTTTGTATTTTATTTTTCTTTACGAAAATATAAATTTTTCATATTTAGCATAAATAAACTTTCTACATTTTATATGATCAAATATTTTCAAGCATTCTTATTTTTCTTTTCCTTCTGTCATAAGTTTAGCTTGAATCATTATCGCACATTCTGTACGTTTCTTTTGCATTTGGCAACCTAATTGATAAGGTTGTGTGATGTCGTTGTTGAAATTAATAGCATTTGCATGACATCCACCAGAACAATAGAATTTATTCCAGCATTTTTTGCAATCTTCTTTAGAATAAACGTGAGCATTTCTAAATTTAGCTCTAAGTTCTTCTGGAAGTTTTATTTCCTTATCTAGAATATTGCCCATTTTATAATCTTCATTCCCTACAAATTGGTGACATGGATAAATATCTCCTGTAGGTGTGATTGCTAAATATTCATTTCCTGCTCCACATCCTGTAATTCTCTTGACAACGCAAGGTCCTTGAGTTAAGTCTACCATGTAGTGGAAGAATTTGAACCCTTTGCCTTCTAATTGTCTGTTTGCATATTCTTCTGCAAATTTTTCGTACTCATCAAATATTTTTGGAAGATCTTCTTCTCTCAAAGCATATGGATTGGATACATCGCCAACTACAGGTTCAACTGATGTTGAATAAAATCCTTGATCAGCAAAATGTAGCACATCTTTAGAAAAATCAAGATTATCTCTTGTGAAAGTTCCTCTTATATAATAGAACTTATCTTTATCTCTTTTTTCAACCAACTTTTTGAACTTAGGCATAATAATATCGTAACTTCCCTTGTCATTTACAGTTGGTCTCATAGCATCGTTGATTTCTTTTCTTCCATCTAAACTCAAAACTACATTGTGCATATTTTCATTTATATAATCAATAATTTCATCATTTAATAATACTCCGTTTGTAGTTATTGTGAATCTTATGTTCTTATTGTGAAGTTTTTCTACTTTTCTACCATATTCAACAAGTTGTTTTACAACATCGAAATTCATAAGAGGTTCTCCTCCAAAGAAATCTATCTCAAGATTTCTTCTACTTCCTGAATTTGCGATCAAGTAATCGATAGCTGTCTTTCCTACTTCAAAACTCATATATTCCTTTTCGCCACCAAAATCACCTTGAGCGGCAAAACAATATTTACATTTCAAGTTGCAATCATGTGCTATGTGTAGACATAGTGCTTTGACAACAGGTTTTCTTCCAATAAAACTTGGATGTGTTTCGTAAGTATCCTCGCTGTATAGAAGTCCTTCATTTTTTAAATTTGTAATCTCATCGTAAGAATTAGAAATATCTTCTTTTTCAAACTCATCTCCTAAGACGTCTATTATTTCTTCCTTATTTTTTTCTTCGTAATAATCAAGTATCTTATATGCTAAATCATCGAATATGTGAACTGCTCCACCATTGACGTCTAAAACTAGATTATATCCATTCATTGAAAATTTATGAATCATAAAACTACCTCCATTTTTTTACTTACATTTACTATTAAATTAAACTCATAATCAATTCTTTCTTGAAAAAGGTGATATAGAAAATCTATTATTTTCGCGATCAAATTTTTCTACTTGATTTAAATATTTATTTAAATTGATTGTAAGTTTATTAATTTTCTACATTGTTATATTATATCATAAAAAATATCTCTTTTTTAGTTAGTATTTTATCTAATGTTTTCTATATTATATCTTATATGATTTATCATCACTTAAGTGAGATGTAATGAGATAAGTCTAGTTAAAACTGAGATAGAAGACTTATAAGAACTTGAAATAAAACCAAGGTAATAAGTCTTGAAAAAAGTGAGCTAGAAAATCTATGATTTTCGTTAGCTAACTTTCCTATTTAGTTCTCATAATAAGACTTTCCGGAAGTTATCTTCGATAAAAAGTAGAAATTCTATTTATTATATATAAAATAGCCAATGAAATTGTTTTTTGATTCGTTTTCTGCTTTCACACTATGTGTGAGTACAAGCGTGAAATCGAATCTTACAAACAATATACATCGGCTCTTTTATTCTACTCATATCAAAATATTTATAATGACAACTCTTTTAATCTCTATTAATTTTATCTTCAAAAATTTTTTATATCGTTTACATACTTTTAATTTTTATAATTTATTACCTTGGTTTTATTTCAAGTTCTTATAAGTCTTATTATGAGAAGTGCATATGATAGAAAACGTATGTTTTCGCACTTCGAACTGAGGATGTCACAATTTTTCAATTTCATCTAAACCTTCTTGCATAACTTCCGTACAAACACCTGCGAAGAACAATCCTACTTTGCAAAAAATAACTAACATAGCTATTTTTATTTCTTTCATTTCATCAACCCCCTATAATTTAAATAATATAAAATCTCTATACTACATATTTTATATTATTTCGTAGCTTAATGTACTATAAAACATGTTATAATACGTTTTATAAGCTTTATTTTCCACAGTTCGATATACATTAACCATAATTTTCAATTTGATATACACTAGCTATAATTTTTTAAATTAAATTTTTATATTTTTTTTGCATTAGTTTTTAAATATAGTGATTTTATCTTTTTATTATATATAATTTTTAAAGGATTGTACTTCATCAAATGATTGTATTTAAAAAATGTCATTAGTTTTTTTAGTTGTAAAATTTGCAAATAAAGCATTGCCATTAAACTATACATAAGCATATTTATTGCAAACATACTTCCATTATAAATCAACAATATAATTAATATATCCATAACAAATATATTAATTAAAAGTAATTTGATTTTTTTTTCTTTTTCTGCTGTAGAAATTTCTCTCTTTATATATATTATCTCTGCTAAAATTAAAATATTTATTTGGCTTATAATTAAAAATATTGTAATCTCAAAATTATTTAGGTGAAAATTTATATTTTCTAAAAAAACTACGCTTATTAACATCTCAACAAGAAAATATATTATATTTTTTTTTGTGTACATTTGATAATTGTCAGTTAAAGTACTCCTAAAACTGTAATATGTTAACATGAAAAATAATCCTTGAATTGTTTTGTTTATACAAAATACTATTGCAGTGAATATTATTAACTGATTCAAAATCATAAAAAAATATTTCAACCCCAAATAATATACTTCGTATTCATTTTTATTGATCAAACCATATTCAACGAAACTTTCTAGTAAATACTTTAATATCCTTTTACTCATAGCACTCTCCTTATTTATACACATTTTTAATATATTTTCAACAATTTTTCAACATATTTTCCACAACCTTTACTTACTTATTCTACAATTTGAATTAAAACCCTTCATTTTTTATTAATAAATTTCATTTTTAATAAAAAAAAATTTTCCATATATTTTTTATATTTATAATAGATTTTTTTATCACAAATAATGTCTTTTTTTTCTTTTATGATATTTTTTATCGAATAAAATATGTGTTTTTTGTTTTTAATTAATAGTATCTGTCGAAAAAAGAATCTTTACTTCTTCTTATATAATGTTTTTATTTTACTTTTTATTTCATTTATCTGTTAATTAAAATTTTTTATGTTGATAAATATATATTTATTGTTGATATTTTTTATTTTTATGTTGATAATATTACATTATAATGTTGATAATATGTTTAAAATTTTATGTTTATAAAATGTTGATTATATGTTTATAATTTAGAAAAAATTTTTTTGTAAAAAATAGTGTAAAAAAATAAAAAAATGAGTATAATATAAATATAGAAGTAAATTTTTATATGAATTGGGTTATAATATATACAAATAATTATCTTTTATCAATAAATATTTATATACAACAGATTAAGAAGTTTTAAAAAAGTTTTTATGATAAATAAATCCAAACAGAAAGGATTTTTATATATATTTTTAGATTGTGTATGTAAGTTTTAACGTAAATATTTTCATCTGAGTGATTTTCTTTCATTACTTTGCACTCAGACAAGACAAGATTTACCTGAATCAAGGTTTATTTCCCCTTAACCAAAAAATCTTGATTCTTAAAAAGATGTAGGTGCATCTCTTAAAATAATACAATCCAATCTGTTCGGCTTTTATTTATATAAAATATATAAAGAGGTTACAATAGAATTTTTTCTAATGTAACCTCTTTTTAATTCAAAAATTACTAAATCAAAAATTTTTAACTCCAAATTACTAAATCTAAAAAATTGATAACTACTACTGATTGATGTCTTTATCTTTTTATAAAAAGCATTATTTATTTGCTTATACAAAAAATTCTGAGCTGATTTTTGATAATCCTCTTAAAAAAGTATTCACTAGTAGTTTCGCTTTTTTATTCTTTTTTAATAAAATATTAATTGGAAGTGTCTGAGTTGTACCAAGTTTCTCTACAATGTCCTTTCCTGAATCAATATTTTTATTCACAATATCCACAACTTTTGCAAAGTTATACACATTTATTCTATTTATATTATTTTCCTCAAGTTTCTTTTCGTAAATCCTAAAATACAAATCTTTATAAGTAAAATCTTTATCAAGTCCTATCATTTCACTTGCTTTTGGAATTATAGTTTCAAACAAAACTCTCATACTACTGTCCTGCTTGATATTTAATATTTTGCACAAAGACTCTATCGTTTTCTCATCTAATTTAGCAAATATATCAAAACAATACTTCTCCTCAAATTTTGTATCTAATTGAAAAAAATATTTCACTCCTTGAAGTTTCTCGAAAAATTTCAAAGTGTCATAATATCCTAATAACATATTTTTGCTTACATTTTCATAATCTTTGTTCAGACATCCTCCCAAATTTTCAGATGGCACAATTATTTTTATATCCAAATCTTTATATTTAGTCAAGTGCATTTTCCCAAATATATCATCCACCAATCTCACTACTACAATATCTGTATAGCCCTTTTGTTTCAATAATTCGACTGGAATATTATCAGAAAATACACCATCTAAATATATTTTTTCATCTATTTTATCATTCTTAAAAATAGGCAAACTGCAACTTGCAAGTAAGTAATTTATAAGCTGTCCTTCAGGAACATCTTCAATATACAAATGGCAAGGTACAAGTCCTTTATCTACACAAACTGTCACAAATCCAAAATCTTTACATGAATTTCTTATCTTATCTTCATCTATAGTTCTCTCTAAAAGCTCTCTAAGCGGAGTTATATCTATCTCTTTATTTGAAACAATTATATTCAACATATCCACAAAATTTGTAATACTAAAAGCTATTCCATTAATATTTTTGTACTTGTTATAAAAATCTTCGTCAACATTTATGAAATGAGAATAATCATGATTTATCCATATATCCTCTATCATATCAACATCACCTTGAACTATAAACGCAGCATTTAGAGAACCAATCGAAGTTCCTACTACACCATCGAAATCCATTCCTAGAGATCTCATAGCTTTGTAAGCACCAATC
The DNA here is from genome assembly GCA_031272305.1 of Clostridioides sp. Classification (GTDB taxonomy): domain Bacteria; phylum Bacillota; class Clostridia; order Peptostreptococcales; family Peptostreptococcaceae; genus Metaclostridioides. The sequence goes on along the minus strand of JAISUA010000249.1, from coordinate 2,501 downwards.
TGATATGATCCTCTTGCTCCTCCACCTTCTAAAACAAGCCCCCTCATTTATACACCTCTTTCCTCATAATAAGACTTATCTTCGCTTAAATAAATTCTAATGAGATAAGTCTTGATAATCTAAGCGTGAAAAACTTCGTTTTTCTTCATATACGCTTCTCCATATTAAGACTTATCTTCGCTTAAATAAATTCTAATGAGATAAGTCTTGATAATCTAAGCGTGAAAAACTTCGTTTTTCTTCATATACGCTTCTCATATTAAGACTTATCATCAGTTTAAATGAAATCTATGGATTTTTCTACTAATTTATTAATTTTATTTTGTAGTTCTTGTATTTTATTTATATCATCATTTTTGTTTGTAGATTCGTTTTTCTTCAAGTACGATATTATTTGCTTTGATAACTCCTCTATTTCTGTATAATTTTCATCTTTAAATATTTTCATTTTCAATACTTTATTAGGATAATAATCATACACATTTTTGTTCATTTTTTTAGCATTTATTTTATAATATCTATCATATACATCTGAATTCAATAATGCAACTAAATATTCATAGGAAAATTCATTTTTAAATTTTTCTTTTATTGTGAATGAATACACATCTGCACTTGAAAAATTTTGTTCGTAATCTATTGCAAATTTATTACTGTTTGACTTATAACGATACATAATTTTTTTTGTTTCAAATAGACTGCTTTCCCTTCCCCACTGAAGTTCGAACCATTTTCTAATACCATTCTTGCATTCTCTACGATTTTTTAGCTTACCTTCATATTCCTTTATTATTTTTTGAAAATACGCATTGTCATCATCTGTCATATCATCTGAATATACAAGTCTTAGATTACTTTCATGGATTATATATTTATCTACATTCTTATTTTTTATCCACTTCTTAATGTATTTTTCTTTTATGGATTTTATTCTATCATCATCTTTGTTGTAAATAAAAGCTTTGTCACAACCTGTGATTATCCCTTGAAAACTGTCTACTATTTCTTCTAATATATAATCACATTTTTGAATGATTTTATTATAAATAATTTCGCTTTCTCTGTCTAGAATCAACCATTCTTTATTTTGTTCGTCTACTTTTAAAATACATTTCTGAAACTCTGCTGAATTTATTTTTTCTTTAAGAGATTGATCTGTGAACTCAATAGATTCTTTTTCCTTTGCACGATATATAATCGTATCTTTGATTCCGTTATTTTTGATTTTTATTTCATTGTTATTTTTTTGAATATCACTGTTTATGTTTTTTATTTGCTCGTTTTTTATATGAGAATATGTCAAAATGCAACTTGATACTCCTACATTCTTGAATACTAATTGTCCAAAGAAGTCTACGATTTCATGTATGTCTGAATTTGTTGTCAAGAAATTTCTAAGTCTAGTAGCAGATATGCTTTCAAGAAAATATCTTGGAACAATTATACTTGCAAGTCCATCTTCCTTTAAAAAATCAAGTATTCGCTTTATAAAACAAAAATATAAGTCAGACTTGTCAACATACACATCTGAAAAATTTTTCATTAAATACTTTTTGTAGTCTAAATCTAAATTTTTGTGACTTACATATGGAGGATTTCCAACAATGTAGTCAAATTTTATATTCGGATCGTATTTCAAACTATCTGTAACAATGAAATTTTTAAGTTGTTTTATTTTTTCGCAATCCTCTTGTATGATATTTTTATAGATGTCTTGTGAATTTTCTTCATAGTCATTTTGTGCTATATTTTTATAGATGTCTTGTGAATTTTCTTCATAGTCATTTTGTGTGATATTTTTATAGATGTCTTGTAAATTTTCTTCATAGTCGTTTTGTGTGATATTTTTATAGATGTCTTGTGAATTTTCTTTATGGATGTGTTGTGATAAATTATATTGTGATTTGTGATTTGTAATATTATAGTCTAATAGGTTTTGTGAATTATGATTTATATTGTTTTCTTTCTGTTTAAGCATAAGGTTAAATTTCAATATATCTATAGCATCTTTATCTGTATCATATCCATACAAACAATTCTGCACTATGTGATTGTAAATATTTTCTTCTTTGAAATCTTCTCCATATCTTTTCTTTAGCTCATCGATATTATCATAAAACATATTATATAAATAATCATATGCTCTTAAAAGAAAATTACCACACCCACATGATATATCTAATACCTTTAGATATGGATTTTCTATTATATTATGTCTAGATATAGTCTTATCTAAAATATAATCTATAATCTCATTTGGAGTGTAATATATACCCTCACTTTTTCTTTTTTGCTTATTTAAACTGTTTTCATAATCATAAGCATCAATAACTTTTGTTTCTTTTTTATTTGTTTTTTTCATAAATTACCCCTACATAAATATTTTATATATATAATATCCAATAAAAAAAAATATATTCTTAATTAATCATTTAAAAAAGAGAACCAAAATTACATTCAGTTCTCTTTAAATTAATAGTATTTTTTATAATATTCTAATC
>JAISUA010000243.1 GCA_031272305.1 Clostridioides sp. | reverse complement strand
TATACTTCTTTATGATAATTATTTAGATATTCTATTTCTTCATATGTCATTATAGATTTATCTACACCATCTAAATCTATTGGACAGAATGTCACAGATTCGAAGTACATAAATTGTCCATAGAAATTCTTTTCACCATTTCTAGTTAAAAGATCGTTTTCTATTCTTATTCCGTGAGAACCTTCTACATATATTCCTGGTTCGTTTGAAGTAAGAGTTCCTTCTTCTATGATTTCATAGTCGAATACTCCTGGTCTTTGATACCATCTAAATCCGTTTGGATGTTCGTGTACACCAAGTAAGAATCCTATACCATGACCTGTACCACATTGATAATCAATATCTAATTGCCACACTGGATTTCTTGCAAGTATATCAAGGTTAGTTCCTCTGCAACCATAAAGGAATTTTGCTCTTGATAAATCAATCATACTTCTTAAAACTGTTGTGAAGTGTAGTTTGATTTCATCGCTTATAGGTCCAAGTACAAAAGTTCTTGTTATATCAGTTGTACCATCGTTGAATTGAGCACCTGAATCTACTAAGAATAATCCTTCTGGTTGAAGTTTGTAATCTGATTCAGGAGTTGCACTGTAGTGCATCATAGCAGCATGTTCTTTGTATCCTGCTATTGTATCAAAACTCAAATCTAAAAATCCTTCTTGTTCTTTTCTAAGTTCAAGAAGTTTTTCTGATGCACTTAGTTCTGACATTTCAATTTTACCAACATTTGTTTTTAACCAATACATAAATTTAGTCAAAGCAACGCAGTCTTTAATTTGAGATTTTTTTATGTTTTCTATTTCTACTTCATTTTTTCTAGCTTTCATGAATAAAGCTGGATTGTTATCTTCTATCTTTGTTATTTCGCTAGGAATATTGTTGTAGATAGAATAGCTTACTGCTTTTGAATCAAGAAGCACTACTTCTTTTGTATCTATTCTTTTTACAAATTCATCAATATCGTCGTAAGGCATAAGTTTTACACCGTCATTTGATAGTGATTTGATAACATCTTCTGATAATTTGTTTTGATCAATAAATAAAAATACTTCTGTTTCTGTTATTACTGCATAAGAAAGCACAACAGGTGTATGATCTATATCATTTCCTCTGATGTTGAAAGTCCAAGCTATATCGTCAAGTGATGTTAGTATATGATAAGTAGCACCCTTTTCTTTCATAGCTTCTCTTGTTCTATTTAATTTTGAAGCAAAAGATTCTCCACAGTATTTGATATCAAGAAGATATGCTTTTTCTTCTGACATAGGTGGTCTGTCTTCCCAAATTTGATCTATTAAATCATAGCTATACTCGATTTTTATACCTTTTTTGCTCAATTTATTAGCTAGTTCAGTTCCTTCTTCGGCAGATATTACTCTTCCGTCAAATCCTAGAACTGAGTTTTCAGGCATATTTTCTAGAAGATATTCTTCTGTTGTAGGAACACCTTCTTGTCTCATTTTAAATAATCTTACAGGACTTCCTGAAAGTTGACTTTCAGCTTGTATAAAGTATCTTCCATCTGTCCATAATCCAGCATCATCTAAAGTTATAATCACTGTTCCTGAAGAACCAGTAAATCCTGAGATGAATTCTCTTGATTTAAAATAATTTCCCACATATTCGCTTTGATGTGAATCTGAAGAAGGTACAATGTAGGCAAACATATTTTTTTCCTTCATCAATTCTCTGAGTTTTGCAACACGTTCAGTAACGTTCACAAGATCCCCTCCAATTTATCAAAATTTTTTATTACATATAATATAATATCACAAATAAATTAAGAAAAAGTATAAATAAAAAACTTTTTCTTAAAAATTTCTAAAGCTATATTGAATTTTATTTTTTCCAACCTTTGTTTCGCCTGTTTTTAGAATGGATATGAGTTTCTCGTAATCAATATTCAATGCTTTTGAACAATCTTCAACAGATTTGTAAACTTCTACTACTTCACCCTTTTTATTGAGAAGATCTATCTTTTTCTTACCTTTTCTTTTTATCTGTGTTTTGTATTTATTATAATAATCGTCGTATTCAGAATCAAGCTGTTCAAATCTATAACTCATCTGCTTAGGTTCTATAATCGGATTTTCAAGTATTTGTTCTCTTTTTGTTGAAGATATTTTCAGGGAAAATATTTTATCATTCAATTCCTTGTAAAATTCAAAAGGATTCTTTTCTTCGTCTAGATACTTATAGTTTTCTTCTTGATAATCTGCATATCCTAAACTCTTGGCAATATAATTTATAGCATCTCCAAAGTATTTTGTATAACCAAACATTATGTTTTCTGCTATGTAGTGTTGTGGAATTTTTAATTCTCTAGCACATTTTTTATAAGTGGAAAATTCAATATTCTCATCAGTGTAAATATTTATCGCTCTGATACCTTTTGCTCTGATCAACTTTATTTTTTTAATAAAATTAATATCCTCTTCTTGAAATTCTAGTTCCTCTTGTTCTTGTGATTTGTCTATATTATTACTGTCATTATTATCTTTTTCTATTAAAAAAAATTCTTTTTCATTTAGCAATGATTCCTTTATTATTTCCTCGGAAAAGTCTTCTGTAACAGCTGTTTCAACATTTTGAGCGTTTATATTAGTTTCTTTTACAAAATCTTTATTCAAGTTATTTATTTCATTGTTATTTGTTGCATCATTTTGTATTTTTTCATCAACATTAACTATTTCATCTTGATTTATTATTTCGTTATTATTTATTATTTCGTCATTGTTTATTGTTTCATCTTGATTTATTATTTCGTCATTG
>JAISUA010000229.1 GCA_031272305.1 Clostridioides sp. | reverse complement strand
TATTATCCATCATTCTATCTAAATTTCTAACTAAAGTTCTATATTCATAATTATCAATTTCTGTTGAATACACCCGACAAATAGTATCATTTTTTATAGCATAAAGACCTTGATTGATTTGTTCTTCGACAAATCCTGCAAATATTGGATTAGTCGGTTTTAAACGTCCAAAAGAATACATAGGACTTAGCTCTTCATTCAGAGAAAGGGATACATGAGAATATTGATTATCACTTAAATTTCTTATCAAATATGAAAGAGCTGTACCTGTATAAGTTGTAACTATATATATTTTTTTAGATTTATTATAAATTTTTTTATTATTTACTTTTGTGTTATTGTAGATTTTTTTTAAGTCGTTATTATATACTTTTTCCATTGATTAATTTTCCCCCTAACTACATGAAGTAGTTTTATATGTAGATTTCTTTAAAAACATATTTAGATTCTATCATAATATTTATTTTTTGTCTATATTTTAGATAGCAACTTATTGAATCAATTAATACAAAAATACATCAATATGAAAAGTGTATATGAAGAAATATAAAGAAAAACGAAGTTTTTCACGCTTCGACCAAGTAGGAAACTTCTATAACAAAAATCAAAGATTTTCTATCTCAATTTTTTCAATACTTATTAACTTAATTTTATTTCAAGTTCATATGATAGAAAACGGATATTTTCGTACTTAGAATTATAATAAAACAGATGTTTTCGCACTTCGAATTATAATAAAAAGGAACTTCTAATATGAATATACTATTCTTTAAGGTGAATAATATTTTTTATTATTCAACTTGAGGACAGTATATCAAATTTGAAGTTCCTTTTTTGTTTGTTTTTAAATATTATTTTTGAATTTTAAATGAGCTTTTTAATGGTACTATTCTATTGAATACTAGTTTGTCATCTGTAGTATATTTAGTATCTACACTGAAAAATCCATTTCTAACAAATTGAAATTTGTCCAACTTTTTAGCATCTTTTATTTGAACAGGTTCTACGAATCCTTGTAATATTTCCATAGAGTTTGGATTTATTTGTTCAAGGAAATGTTTGCCTTCATTTTCTGGAGCATCATCCAAAATCAATGGTTGATAAAGTCTAAATTCACAAGGAACACAGTTATTTGCATCTACCCAATGTATTGTAGATTTTACTTTTCTTCCAGTAAATCCAGAACCACTCTTTGTTTCAGGATCATAAGTACAATGTATCTCAACAACGTTTCCATTTTCATCTTTTACGAAATCATTGCATTTTACAAAATATGCACCTTTTAATCTTACTTCATTTCCAGGGAACAATCTAAAATATTTTTTCACTGGTTCTTCCATAAAGTCGTCTTGCTCAATATACAATTCTCTAGAGAAAGTGATAGTTCTCTTCCCTTGAGATTCATCTTTTGCATTGTTTTCTATTTCAAGATTTTCTGATTGACCTTCTGGATAATTTGTAATTATAAGTTTTAGTGGCTTCACTACTCCAAGTGTAAGAGGAGCTTTCGCTTGAAGGTCTTCTCTTAGAAAATGATCTAAATATTCGCTGTCAACAGTAGAATTTACCTTAGATAGACCTATGTGTTCGCAGAAATTTCTAATAGCTTCTGGAGTGTATCCTCTTCTTCTAAGTCCTGAAATAGTAGGCATTCTAGGATCGTCCCAACCGTCAGTCACATTGTTATCTACTAAAAGTTTTAATTTTCTCTTACTCATAACAGTATTAGTCATATTAAGTCTTGCAAATTCAATTTGTCTTGGAACATTTTCCATTTCGCATTCTCTTACAAACCAATCGTAAAGAGGCCTTTGATCCTCAAATTCTAGAGAACATAGAGAATGTGTGATCCCTTCTACTGCATCTTCAAGTGGATGTGCAAATGAATACATAGGATAGATACACCACTTATCTCCAGTGTTGTGATGAGTAGAATGAGATATTCTGTAAATTACAGGGTCTCTAAAATTGATATTAGGTGATGACATATCAATTTTAGCTCTCAAAACTTTTGAGCCATTTTCAAACTCTCCGTTTTTCATCCTTGTGAATAAATCTAAATTTTCTTCTATAGATCTATCTCTGTAAGGACTGTTTTTTCCTGCTTCAGTAAGAGTTCCTCTGTACTCTTTTATTTCTTCAGCAGAAAGTTCGTCTACATAAGCAAGTCCTTTTTTGATTAAAACGACAGCTCTCTTGTACATCTCATCAAAATAGTTTGATGCATAATATAGATTGCTCCATTTGAATCCCAACCATTGAATATCTTCTTGAATAGAATTGATGTATTCTATATCTTCTTTCAATGGATTTGTGTCGTCAAATCTAAGATTGACTTTTCCGTTAAATTCATTTGCTAAACCAAAGTTAAGACAGATACTCTTTGCATGTCCTATATGCAAGTATCCGTTTGGTTCAGGTGGAAAACGTGTGATAATACTATCATGCTTTCCAGATTCTAAATCTTCTATTACTATATTTTTAATGAAGTTTGCCATTTTGTACCTCCTTGATAAATTTCAGCAATAAATATCATATATTTAATTTTAATTCAATATGACAAAAAAATAAAGTCATAATTAAATTATTGATGAAAAAACCTGTTTTACACTATTAAATTATTGATGAAAAAAAGTTGTTTCATACTATTTTATCACAAATTTACGATTATAAAAAATCGATTTGCAAGAAATATAAAAAATACTTGAATATTTTTTTTAAGTGTTGTATATTATAAGAAAAGGAACATTAAATCTATTGCCATTAGAGTAGTGTTCAAATTATACTTGATAATTTAAACCATTCTCATTTCTGACTTTGAGAATGGTTTTTTATTTTATCTATAATGTAGTCTTTTAGACCAGCAAATAATGCTGTTGCAAAAGCTATTACAATACCGATAATCATTTGTTCAATCATACTATCACCTCCAATCTAAAAATTTTAGGAGGATTAAACAATATGAATGAACACCACTCTCATAGATTTTGTTCCTTTTCTTATTAAATTATATCATATTTCTACATTTTTATCACTTTATTTCAAATGTTTATATATTAAAAAAGACACTCTTTTAAGTGTCTAAAAAGTACTTGAATATTTTTTTAAACTGTTGTATATTATAAGAAAAGGAACATTAAATCTATCTGTCAATAGAGTGGTGTTCAAATTAATGTGTTAATTTAAACCATTCTCATTTCTGACTTTGAGAATGGTTTTTTATTTTATCTATAATGTAGTCTTTTAGACCAGCAAATAATGCTGT
>JAISUA010000222.1 GCA_031272305.1 Clostridioides sp. | reverse complement strand
AATCTGAAACAAAATTTAAAAATGGAATCTAGCAAAAAATTTAATAAAAAAATTTAAGAGTATTTATTTTCAGAACGAAATTTAATTAAAAATAACAGTAGTTAAATATCTTATTGCAATTTAGGTAAAACAAAATCCAATATTTGAAAATAAAATTTAGTATCACTTACAGATTTTTTCGTAACAATAAAAATCTTCTTTTTTATGCGGAAAGTTAATGATACCAGTTTTTGTGTATCCACATTCTACATAAAATTTGTTGGAAGTTTTGTTTGGTCCATATGCATCAAGTCTTATGCAATCGTAACTATTTTTGATTGCGAAGTCGTCGATAAACTTTAAAGCTTCCCTGCCAAATCCATTTCTATGAAGTTTAGGATCTACTGCCAATCTGTGAAGAACCAAAACTTTTTTTGCGTCGCAATTCCAATCAATAGTGGAGTATTCATATGCTTGATTTTCATCTATAGCAAAATAAGCACAGCAATTTCCGTTGTGATTTAAGATATAGCCAGTTTTGTTTTCTATATCATGCTCTATATCTTCTGAAGTAGGATAAAATTCATTCCATTGATATATTTCTCTGCTTTTTAAATAAGAAATACAATCAGAAAAAATTCGCATAATATCTTGCAAATTATTTTTTTGTGCGTTTACAATTTCCAAAGAACAAACCCCCTTTGAATTATAGTTTATCAGTCAAATTCATTTGAATTTTTTTGTGTAAATAAAAAATAGATTATTTTCAAATTTTGTTTCTAAAATACTCTCTAGCTAAACTTATAGTTTTTTAGAAATTCAATTAATATCATTATAAGAACATAAATCCGTTTTATTTCATTAAAAATTAGTACATTTCTATAGGATTGTTTCATTCCACATTTATGTCTCTACATTTATTTCTTCGTTAGTATCTAAGTTGAAAAATTTGACGTCAAGTTCATCGTTTTCAAGAATCTCAACTTTTGCTACAGAATGAGTTCCATCTTTTGGAAGTGAAGTGCTTCCAGGATTAATAATTATCATTCCTTTGAAATTCTTATATTCTTTGACGTGTGTATGTCCAAAAATTAAAAGGTCGATATTCATTTTTGACGCTTTTTCTATAAATTCTTCTTTATTATTGTCGCCATGACATATAATACATTTTTTGTTTCCGATTTGATAAAAAGCATAAGGACTCAAGATAGGGTGATTAATAACTTTTTCATCAACTGTTGCATCACAGTTTCCTTTTGAAAAAATAATATTTTCAATAGAATTTATTTTTTCCACAAGATTTTTAGGATCATATTCTTGAGGAAGTATGTTTCTTGGTCCATTATAAAGCACATCTCCTGCATGGAAGTACATATCGCAGTCGCTTAATACATCCATTGCTTTGGAAAAGTAAGCTAAACTTCCGTGAGTGTCGCTAAGTATTCCTATTTTCATGATAAGTTCCCCTCCTAGTAAAATATTTATAAAAATTTTTTTGATACCATTTTCCAAAATTCATAGTGTTCCATTCTAAGAACGTGTATGTTTTTATTTGAAAGTTTTAGTTCGATAGTGTCAATATCTTCAAATTTATATTCTACACCGTCGATTACAACAAGGGTAGAGTTTTCGAAATTTATTTCTGGTGAAATCGTGATGATAGAGTCTTTCGAAGCAATGATACTAGATGTAAAACATCTAAAAGCATTTGTATTAATTGGCTGAAGTGGTGTAACCTGTAAAACTTCAAGACTTGTATCAACAATACTTCCACCAGCAGAATAATTGTACGCAGTCGAACCTGTAGATGTTGAGATAATCAGACCATCACCACTAAATTTTTGGATTCTTCTATTGTCAAATGTAAGTGTAAGGTGAATAACTCTAGACTTATCGCTTTTGACAACGACTTCATTGATAGCAAGTTTTCTAAAAGAAGAAGTTTTTGTTGTTACATGTGCTTCTAATGGTGATATAGTTTGATTAATAAATTTGCCATTTTTATAATTTTCCACAAAATAATTTATTTGATCAGGATTTATTTCAGTAAAAAAACCGAGATGTCCTGTGTTTACACCTAAAATCGGAATTTGAGGGAAATGCATATCATGTACAGTTTTCAAAAAAGAACCATCACCACCTATTGAGATAATAAGTTCTGTGTTAGACTCTATCTTTGAGCTTATATTGAATCCATTCTCTATTAAAATCTGTTCTAGTAAATGTTTAGTTTCAATTGATTTTGCTAATTCATTTGAATTAACAGTTATAGTTCTTTGCATTGTCCCCTCCTAAAAACAAGTAAATTTAAATTTTTTACATATATAATAATTTATCATATATATGAGCATAAGTGTATATTTTTTTATAGTTTATGCAATAATATATAATTCAATAAGTATATTTAGAGATAAGTTTGTTGAAAACAATATAATGTAGGTTAAAAAATGGATAATTCAACAAGTATATTTAGAGATGAGTAAGTAGCATAGCGAAAAGTTACGTTTGAAATTAAATCAAATAAAAATTTTATAATTTAACAAGTGTATTTAGAGATAGTAAGTATACATAGTGAAAAGTTACGTTTGAAATTAAAGCAAATAAAATGTATAATGTTCTACAGTAGAGAAAAATTTAAAAAGAAATATAAGAAAAAGTGAGTGTGATTTTATTTGTTCAACGAAGAGCTTCAATCTTATGATGTAATAGCTTATGAATCTGAAGAAGATGGAATATTAAAAGAAATCCTTTTAAATAAACTGAAATTTTCAGTAAGAGCAATATCAAAGATGAAGAGATACAAAACTATAAATGTTAATGGAGATTTCAGGAAATTAAATACAGAGATAAAAAAGGGAGACCTTATAACAGTAAAAATTGATGAAGAAAAATCAGAATTTAAATCTCAAGATTTAGGTCTAAACATTATTTACGATGATTTTGATATAATTGTTGTGGACAAGCCTGCAAATATGGTAGTGCATCCAACGAAAAGTCACAGTGATACTACTATGGCAAATGGAGTGACACATTATATAGAAGAAAAAGGCTACAAGGTAAAAATTCGATTTGTCAATAGGTTGGATATGAATACATCTGGACTTGTTATTGTTGCAAAAAATGCTTATGCTCACTATACGTTATCTGAATCTATGAAGTCTGATTTTTTTAAGAAAAAATATATAGCTATAGTCAAAGGAATAGTGAAGGATGATGAAGGAATTATAAATGAACCTATTTATAGGACTAGTGATGATAGTATAAAAAGAGTAGTAGATGAAAGAGGGCAAGAATCTATTACAAAATATAAGGTTATAGAAAGATTAAATGATGCAACTATGTTAGAATTAGAACTTTTGACAGGAAGAACACATCAAATTAGAGTACATCTAAGTCATATTGGTCATGGAATCATAGGAGATGAACTTTATGGATATTATGATGAAAATTTATTCAAAAGACAGGCACTTCATGCTTATAGTCTTGAATTTGAGCAGCCTAGAACAAAAAAAGAACTTAAATTCAAATCAGAAATTCCAGAAGATATAAAAGAACTTATAGAAAAAC
>JAISUA010000140.1 GCA_031272305.1 Clostridioides sp. | reverse complement strand
CCTATTCTAGTCAATGAGTCGAAATCTATTGGAGTATCTAGGAATTCTGCTGGAATACATCCACCTGATGGTCCACCAGTTTGTACAGCTTTGAATTCTTTGCCGTTTTTGATTCCTCCACCTACTTCATATAGTATTTCTCTTAAAGTTATACCCATTGGAACTTCAACAAGTCCAACGTTGTTTATTTTACCTGCAAGAGCGAAAACTTTTGTACCAGGTGAGTTTGGAGTACCTATTGATCTAAACCATTCGGCACCTCTGTTGATTATTGCAGGAATATTAGCCAATGTTTCAACGTTGTTAACACAAGTTGGTTTTTCCCAAAGACCACTTTCTGCAGGGAATGGAGGTTTGATAGTTGGTTCACCTCTGTTACCTTCGATAGAGTGGATAAGAGCAGTTTCTTCACCACATACGAATGCACCAGCACCATATTTGATTTCTATATCAAAATCAAAACCTGTTCCCATAATATTTTTACCAAGAAGACCTAATTGTCTAGCTTGTTCGATAGCTATTTTTAATCTGTTGATTGCAAGAGGATATTCAGCTCTTATATAGATGTTACCAATAGTAGCTCCTATTGCATAACCAGCTATAGCCATAGCTTCTAATACTGAGTTTGGGTCACCTTCAAGTATTGAACGGTCCATGAATGCACCTGGGTCACCTTCGTCAGCATTACATATAATATATTTTTGATCATTGTCATATCCTTTAGCGAATTGCCACTTCTTACCTGTAGGGAAGCCTCCGCCACCTCTACCTCTAAGTCCTGATTCTAACATTATGTTGATAACATCATCAGGAGTGTATTCTGTAAGACATTTTCCTAAAGCCATATAACCTTTTTCTGATATATATTCAGTTATATCTTCTGGGTTGATTAGACCACAGTTTCTAAGGGCGATTCTTTCTTGTTTTTTGTAGAAAGTCATTTCGCCTTGAGTTTGAACTTTTTGTTTGATAGTTGGTTCTTCGTAAAGAAGTCTATCAATAACTTTTCCACCAATTAAATGTTCTTGTACTATATCTTTTGCGTCTTCTGGAGTAACGTGTACATAAAAAACGTTGTCAGGAGATATTTTTACTATAGGTCCTTTTTCACAGAAACCGAAACATCCTGTAATAGATACATATATATCTTTTTCAAGTCCAGCATTTTTAATTTCGTTTGTAAGATTCGTAAGTATTTCGTCACTTCTTGCAGATTTACATCCAGTACCACCACAGATTAAGATTTCTTTTTTGTATTGACCATCTCTAACTGTGAATTCGTCTGCATGAGCTGCTTTTCTAATGTCAAGATTTAGTTTTGACTCTTCATATAATTTATTTAATTCTTCGAAAGAATTGATTCTATTCAACTTAGATACCTCCCAATTTCTATTTATATTCAGCTAGTATATCTTTTACTTGTTGTGGAGTGCAGTGACCATAAACTTTGTCGTTTACAGTTAATACTGGAGCAAGACCACAAGCACCGACACATCTCAATGAGCCTAGTGTGAATTTCATATCTTCTGTAGTTTCACCTGCTTTGATTCCAAGTTCTTGTTCAAATTCAGCAAGTACATCACCAGCACCTCTTACAAAGCAAGCAGTTCCCATACATACATTTATCACGTATTCACCACGTGGTTCAGTAGTAAAGAATGAATAGAATGTTACAACACCGTAAACTTTTGAAAGTGGTAATTCAAGTTTGTCAGCTACGAAAGCTTGCACCTCTTCTGGCAGATAGCCAAATATTCCTTGAGCTGTGTGTAAAACACTAATTAAAGCTCCCTCTTTAGTCGGTAAGGAATCAATATATTTTTCTAATTCCTTAAACATTTCATTTTTTTCCATGTTACAAGACACGTAAGGACCCCCTTTATAGATAAGTTTTTTTGTTTAAGAAATTCTTATTATCGAAAAACGATTTCTAAGAATATCTTTGTGATTTTTTAGACTCTTTTGTTATTTGAAATAAATTATACTTTTTAGACTAAATCAATTTAAAAGTTTTAAGTTATTTCAATAATTTGTAGCCTAATTTATATAAGTTAGTATTAATAAAGTTTTTAGCATATTTATTAATTTAAACTTATAAATTTCTTGCATTTAATGTGCGTATTTCTGTATATTGGGCAAGAATAATAAATTTTTGACAAACAGTATACCCCTAAATTATAATTTATTTTTATCAATTTGTACATATTTATTTAAAAAAAAATAGTTACAAATTAAAAATAATTGTTTAGGAATTATTTTTGGAGGTAAAATAATTAAGAAGAAATTTTATAGCTTTAATGAATAAAAAAGTATTTTATATGAAATTATTTTCATAGGTAAAATAAGAAGAAGGAATTTTATTTTTTTAATGAATAAAAAATTATCTTGCATGATAGAATAATATGTATATAGAAGATTCGTTATAAATATTATAAAAATAGCGGTCTTTTTATAATAAATAAAAAACATTCCAAGGAGGTATTATTATGAAAGCAGTAGTAGATCCAGATGTATGTATAGCTTGTGGTGCGTGTGTTGGAACATGTTCAGAAGTTTTTAGTATGAGTGACGAAGGTCATGCTGAAGGTATAGAAGGAGAAATTCCAGCAGAATTAGAAGAGTGTGCAAAGGAAGCAGAAGAAGGATGTCCTGTAGATGCAATAACAGTTGAATAATTGAAAAGGAACTTAATAAAAAAATAACTTAATGGAAATTTAGAAAAGAATTTCAATTTAAATAAATTAAATCTAAATAAATTAAATTTAAATATTAAATCTAAATGAATTGAGTTTAAAGATTGAATCAAAAAAATTTGAATTTAAAAATATTGTAAAAAATAGGCTGTCATAGTTAAAGATAGAGTTTATCATAATTGTGACAGCTTTTTATTTAACTTTTTCATTATTTCCTACATTGATAGATATAGAAATAGAAATTACATTTTATTTATATTTTAGAAACAATTTGTTATAATATAGGTTATCAAAAATTAATTTAAAACATATTAAATAGAATATATTTTGGTAGTGCAAAATATTTTGTGTAAACTTTTTATCAATATTTCAAAAGACTATGTGTGTATAACAAAAATAAAATTTTACACAAAAATATTGATACTGTATATATTTTTTAGGGGGTGGCTTTATGTTTAATATTTTGGTTGCAGATGATGAAGAATATATGCTTAAGATTTTGTATGATTATTTAAAAAAAGAAAATATGGTCAGTAGTATTTTTTTAGCGAGCGATGGAGAAGAGGCTTTAGACATTATTTATTCTCAAAAAATAGATATTGCAATTTTAGATTGGATGATGCCATATAAAGATGGTATATCTGTCTGCAAAAAAATAAAAAATATAAGCGATACAAAAGTATTGTTACTAACAGCAAAATCTGAGATAGAAGATGAAATACAAGCTCTGAGTGTAGGAGCAGATGATTATATCAGAAAACCATTTGATCCAAAAGTATTGATTCTTAGAATGAAAAAAATACTTAGATATAGAGAAATTATAGAAATAGAAAATTTTAAATTTGATTTTGAATCTAGAAAAATCTATATGAATGAAGCAGAAATCAATCTAACGAAGATAGAGATAGATTTGTTGCTTTATCTTGTGACGAATAAAGGAAAAATACTAACTAGAAACGAAATTTTGGACAATGTATGGGGAATCGATTACGATGGAACGACAAGAACAGTAGATACCCATATTGCAAGACTTAGAAATAAGTACAATATGTTCGATCTTATCAAAACATATAGAGGTGTAGGATATGGAATTTAAAATCACGAAATTAAGTAAAAAAATATTTTTCACAGTATCTAGTGTGATAATACTAGGTTATATTATTTCTATGCTTGTAAATACAATATATGTGGATAAATTTTATTTACATCAGAAGAGGAACATACTTAAAAAAGTTGAAACAGAAATTTCAAAAGAAAATATATTTGAAAAGGGATTAGATATTACAAAGTCAGATGTAAGTGAAACAGAAAAAGGAAAAGAAGATATTAGAAACGCAGATGTAAGTGAAGAAAAAGAAGCTATTACAAAGTCAAATATAACTGAAACGGATAAACAGCTAGAAGATATTTTAAAAAATATTGAAAATAAATACAATGTAACTATATCATACATATCTATACGACAAAATTATACTGATGATGTAGATGAAATAAACGAATCTTTTATAGAAGAATTTACTCAAAAAGGTTTCACGATATCTAAGTTTTGGATAGATGGAGAATCTCTTGAAAAATTAAAAAATACAAGTATCAATAAAATTTACAATCAAGGAAAACAAAACTATAGTTTACTGATTAAATTTATCAAGAAAGATAATTATATTTTTGCTATAACGTCATCTATAGAACATTCACAGGAAACTATGAAAATTGTTAATAAATTAAATATATTGATAGGATTATTTAGCTCTATTATTGTGAGTATTGTTATTTTCGTTTTGACAAATAGGATAGTAGACCCTCTAAATAAATTGAAAAAATTATCGTACGATATTTCTAAGTTGGATTTCAAAACTGTTGAGATAAATACAAATGATGAGATAGAAGAACTTGCAAGTAGTGTAAACATTATGAGTAAAGAATTAGAACGTGTTAGCTATGATTTGAACAATAGAAATAAATTTCTAAAGAATCTAGTATCAAATACATCTCATGAATTAAAAACACCTCTATCCATTATCAAAGCTTTTGCAAAAGGTATAGAAGATGGAATCGACGATGGAAGTTATGTTTCTATCATAAATGAACAAGTAGAACATATGTCTGATATGATAGGAGATTTATTGTATTGGGCGAAATATGAAAGCAAAGGTATACAAAAAGAAAAATTTGATTTGAAAAAATTGATAGAGAAAGTTATGAAGAAATATGAAATAATTTTGAAAGAAGAAAATATAGATATTGATTTCAAGAGAAGTGAGGATAGTTTTGTTATCTATGCTGATAAAGATAGTATGGAAACAGTGATTGATAATTTGTTTGGCAACGCTGTAAAATACACAGAAAACAATAGAATACAAATAGAGTTGACAAAAAATACTGCATCAAATTTGGAGGAGAATATTAATTTTCTTATAAAAAATGGATTCAGCAAAAAAGTTAAAAATATAAATGATATATGGAATCCGTTTGTTGTGTTGGATGAATCAAGAAATAAGAAAATTTCTGGTACAGGACTTGGACTTAGCATAGTAGATGAAATACTAAAGAATCATAGATTTGAGCATTATGTAGAAGTTGTAAATGAGGAGATAGTATTTGTTGTGAATATGAAAAATCAAAATGAAAATTATATTGAACAAAAATTCTAATTTAAAGTTCAAAAAAATTTAAAAACGACTTTTTATTCAAAATACAACCTATTTTATGGCTAAGAGGTGTATTTTTTTTATAAAAAAATTACTTATTTATAAAGAAGTTATTTTTATTATTGTAACATTCTTGTAACATAAATATTTTATCATAGATTCAAGAGGTGATAAATATGAAAAAAGTTTTAGCATTTTTACTAAGTGCTACTATAGTAACAGGAATGAGTGGATGTCAAAACAAGACATCTGAGACTGAAAAAATTTCAGCCAATAAAAATATCTTAAGCGACAAATCAAATCTAACAAAAGTAGATAATTTGAAGTTTGATTTCGATGTTGTTCCAGAAACTTTTAAACTAACAGTAAAAAGCGATGGCAATGAAGAAATTGTTTCGAATCCTACTGATACTAAGAAAGTATCAAATTTAAAAAAGACATCAGATGAAGTATCTTGGATCTATCCAAATGAAAATATAAATGTAGATATAAAAAAGAATGATAAGTATTTGGATGTCAAGATAAAATCTACAATTGAAGAAGAAAATAATTTTGAATTTCCAAGTATAAGTGGAAAAAGTTACACAATACCTATGAACGAAGGAAAGAGTATACCTTCTGATGATAAATGGTGGAAGGAGAGATTAGATGGAGAAGAATTTAGCACAATAGAATCATTTTCAATGAAATTTTTCTCAGTAGAAAAAGAAAACTTTGCCTTGACATACATCATAGAAAATAATTTCAATAATACAGTGAAATTTGATGCAAAAGACAAGATAAAGTTTATGTTTTCTCATAGTTTTCCTAAAATAAATAAAAATAAAGAATATGGTTTTAGAATTTATTTGACAAAAAATAATATAGTAGACGAAGCGAAAACTTACAAAAACTATATTGTAGAAAAAGGCGAGTTTAAGACTTTGGAGCAAAAATCTAAAGAAAACGAAAATATAAAAAAGTTGTATGGAGCACCATTTATTTATTTTTGGGGAGAGTCTGCTATAGAAGATAGTGATATGGTTTGGAGCAATTTCAAAAATGAAATGAATGATGAGCTTGTAGCTAAATTAAAAACAGTCTTAGAAAAAGAGGAAGAAAAAGAAGACGCAAATGAGAAAATAAAAGTTTTCGAAGCTATAAAATCACAGGATTATATAGATAATTATCAAAAGAGTCAAATCGTAAAAACACTTAACACAGTACTTATGTCAAAAGAATTTTACGATGAAAAATTATTTGCAAAAGATATTACAAAGAACAATGAAAAATCATTTGAAAAAGACAGTACAGGCAACAATGAAAAAATAGATAATGATTCTATAAAAAAATTAAAAAATAAAACTGCAAATTCTGTTGAACTAGTAGAATTAAACAAATTATTATTAAAATCAAAATTAAAAAAATCAACTAGAGATACAAAAATTTGGGGTCAAAATGGAACAGTAAAATTGATAGAAGATATGAAAAATTCTGGTCTTGAAAATGCTTGGATAGGTTTTGGAAATGAAATGGGAGAAAGATATATTTCTAAAGAATTTGTAGACAAAGCAAGTGAATTAGGTTATCTTATAGCACCATATGATTCGTATCATTCAATTCACAAGCCAGGAGAAGAAAAATATCAAACAGCAGCATTCAAAGACAAGACTTTGTTTGAAAATGGGAGTATTTTGAATAAAGATGGAACTAAAGAAATAGGATATGGTGGAGTAGGTAGACAGCTGAATCCTACATTGTCACTTCCTAGTGTAAAACAGAGAGTAGGAGATATACTTGGACTTGGATATAATTTTAATTCGTGGTTTATCGATTGCGATGCGACAGGTCAAGTTTACGATGATTATTCACCTGAACATCTAACAACTATGAGTCAAGATGTAGATGCAAGACTTGAGAGAATGTCATACATCAAAGATAATAAAAATATGATAATAGGTTCAGAAGATGGAAATGATTTTGCAAGTCAAGTGATTGCTTTTGGACATGGATTAGAATGTCCTGCTTTTTATTGGATGGAAGATGATATGAGTAAAAACAAAGACAGTGAGTATTATTTTGGCAGATATTATTCTGACTATGATGGAGCACCAGATATGTTTGTGAAACCAGTGCCGCTAAAAGAAAAATATTATAAACTTTTTATAGATCCAACTTATTCGATTCCATTATACAAACTTGTCTACAATGATTCAGTAATAACATCAAGTCATTGGAATTGTGGAACATTTAAATTTAAAGATTGTGTTAGAACAAGACAGCTTAAAGAGATACTTTACAATGTGCCATCTATGTATCACATAGATGAGACACAATGGAATAAATACAAAAAACAAATAATTTCACATAATAAAATCTGGAATGAGTTCAACAAAGAAGTTGCAAACAAAGCTATGAGTGATTTTAGATATTTGACAGAGGATAAAATGGTTCAAGAAACAATTTACGATGGAAAAATAAAAGTAATAGCAAATTTTTCAGATAAAGATTACAAAGAAGATGGAAAAAATATAAAATCAAACAGTTTAATAATAGACTATGGTGATAAAATAGTAGAATATTAAAAATAAAAGTTAAAATCCTAAAGTTAATAATAACTTTAGGATTTTTTATAAAATTAAGCCCAATTTCCATTTATAAATATATCTATCTCACTTCCATCTTCTTTTACTCCTACTATATTCATATCTTCAGAGCCAAACATAAAATCAACGTGAGTGATACTCTTATTGATACCAAATTTGTCGTAATCGTCTTCAGAAATCTCTGGACCATTTTCGATATTTGTTGAATATGCAGAACCAATTGCCAAGTGACAAGAAGCGTTTTCATCAAAAAGTGTTGAATAGAATACTGTATTGCTATTTGATATAGGTGAATCGTAAGGAACGAAAGCAACTTCTCCTAGATAAAGAGAACCTTCGTCTGTTTCTATCAAATTTTTCAAGACTTCATATCCTTTTTCAGCAGAGAAGTCGACGATTTTTCCATCTTTAAATGTTATAGAAAAATTATCTATAGTATTTCCTGCGTAAACTAGAGGTTTTGTATTATGGACAGTGCCATTTACTTTGAATTTGTGAGGCATTCCGAAAACTTCTTCTGTAGGAATATTTGCATTGAATCTTATTCCATTTGGATCATCAGAGCAACCTCCAAGCCATATGTGTCCTTCTACCAATCCAATCTCTAAGTCAGTTATTTTAGATTTGAATTTCAAAGTTTTAAAATTCATTTCATTTAGGAAGGTTACCTTTTCGTGTATAAGATTGTTATGTTTATTCCAGTCTTCAGTAGGATTTTCGCCTGTTACTCTAGAGCATTTGAAGATTTCTTCCCAAAGTTTATCGACAGCTTCTTTTTCATCTAAATCAGGAAAGACTTTTTTTGCCCAAGCAGGACTTGCAGCAGCGATTATAGACCATCTGCATTTATCAGTGTTCATATATTTTCGCCACTCTTTAAGAGCTTCTCCAGAAGATTTTCTAGAAGCTGCGACTCTTTTTGGATCTACGTCTTTCAATAAATCAGGGTTGTTGGATACTATAGATAAAAACGCTGCACCTCTTTTAGCTAGTTCATTGAACATAAGAGTATTCCACTCTGGAAATTCATCGAACACTTCTTCAGGAGCGTTTAAATATTTAATCAAACTAGATTCTTCATCTGCCCAGTTGATATGAACATTTTTTGCACCTCTTTTATAAGCTTCTTTTGTTATTAATCTTACTAGTTCAGCATTGCTGATATTAGATGAAATTTCTAATTCTTGATTTGGTTGAATATTAACCCCTGTTGTGACGGCTAACTCAGCAAGCTTTTGTAAATTACGTTGAAAACTTTCCATTGGTATAAGACCCCTCTCGAAATAAATACTGTAGAATTTTTTTTTGAATATATTGTTTATAATATATAAGTATATTATAACATTTTTTTATAAATAGTATGTTTGTTTTTAATTATTTAAATAAATTTAGTGAAATTAAAAATTATTGTACAAACAAACGCTTCATGTTATAATACTTTATATATTTCTAAAACATGAATGCTTTGATTCACCAAAAAATTTATATTCAGTTCTAATCGTTAATAAAATCTTTTTTCGTACAAATTAATAGATTTAAAAATACTTGAAAAGTGAGATGCAAACGTTTATTTTATTATCTAAATTTTCAAGTTGTTTCGAACAGAAATTTCATAAAGATTAGGAGAATTGATCAGATGAAAAACTTAATTAAGAAATGGAACAGTATTAGTTTAGTTGTTAGAATCATAATAG
>JAISUA010000200.1 GCA_031272305.1 Clostridioides sp. | reverse complement strand
ATGATATATATAAATACAAAAATTCCATAAAAAGTCTTACATATTTAGAGAAAGAGAGGGGAAAGCAATGAAGATTCTTATTGTTGATGACGAAGAATTAACTCGCAACGGATTAATTGAAACTATAGATTGGAAAAATCTTGGTATATTTAGTGTATTGCAAGCTGAAGATGGTTTGATCGGTCTAAACATAGCCAAAGAAGAGAAACCAGATATTGTATTGTGTGATGTTCGAATGCCTAGAATGAATGGTATAACAATGGTCGAAAAATTAGAAAAAATTCTTCCAAACTCTGCTTTTATTTTTATGAGTGGATATTCTGATAAAGAATATTTAAAAGCAGCCATTCACTTGAAGGCTGTCAATTATGTTGAAAAACCTCTAAATCCCGATGAAGTTGTTTCTTCAATAAAAAAAGCTCGAGAAAATGTTTTGCAAAATATAAAAATAGAAAAAAATGAACTTCTCTACTCAAGAGAAACATTTTCTAAATTTGCAGAAGCTCTCACTCATCCTCACGATGAGAAAAAAGAACTACTTGATTCTCTATGCCAAGAACTAGAAATCAAAATCACTCATAACACATATTTTTCAACATTTATCTTGAAAACTAACCAAGTGCAGTTAAGTGAAAGCAATATTGAACTTTTTATTACTACATTGGAAAAATTTTTGGCATATATGAATATGAAGGTATATTATGTTTGCAAAGAATTAAAATATCATGTATTTCACATTGTTTCGAATAAAAATCCTTCTGAACAAAAATTAAAACAAATTGGCGAATTTTTGTGCAAAAATATTTCTTTTACAACAGAATTTTTTGTAAGTATTGGTGAATCTTTTAGAGGTATTCAGAAAGCATACCTATCTTATGAATCATCAATGTCTGTAATTAGGAAAAGTTTCTTTTTTGAAACTGGTTCTTTTTTGATGCCAAAAGACAAATATGAACATCATCAAAATCAATCATGCAAATATATTGCTGATAACTTGATAAGTAGTTTTTCTGAGTCAATATTAGCAAAAAACAAAGAAAATTGTTTTAAAATTTTAGATCAATTATATTCAAGTCTTTTCGAAAGAGATGATTTGCTTGAGTATGAAGCCAAAGAATTATATTATAAATTTTTCATGACATTATTTGATTGCAGATATCAGATGAAATTAACTGGTGAATATCAAAATGAAAATACAATAAAGATGCTTGAAGATTGTTTTTGTTTAGCTACTTTACACGAAAAATTAGAATCTGAAACAAAAAAACTATTTGAAACTGCTTCTTCAAGTGAATCGGAGAATTCTGTAATATTTTTAATTAAAGATTACATTCATCTTCACTATACAGATGAAAATCTTTCTGTTCGCGATATAAGTGAACAAGTATTTTTATCACCTGCTTATGTCTGTACTTATTTCAAAAACGAAACAGGAGTAACAATAAATCAATATATAACTGATTTTCGAATGAAAAAAGCAAAAAAACTCTTAAAAGATCCTAGAAATAAAATCGCAGATATATCAGCAAAAGTTGGCTATAGCAATGGAAATTATTTTAGTAAAAGTTTCAAGAAATATACAGGATTATCACCTTCTGAATACAGAGAAAAGACTCTAGAATAATGATAATAAGTTATTTAAAATCTTTTTATGTAAAATATATAGAAACTATAAAATTACACATAGGAGAGAAATATTAAATGAGTAAAATTAAAAATATTAAAAATCTCATAAGCAAATTTAAAATATATTACAATAGCTTAAATCTTCATACAAAATTCACAATTACTCATATAGTAATCTCTACAATTCCTATATTACTAATTTTTTTGTTTTTTCATGGTAGAATTTACGATATGGTTCTTGGGGATACTGTCAGAGCAGAAGAAACAGCATCGAATTTGGCTATACCTCAAATTGATAAATTAGTAGACAATATACTGTACGCTCAAAAAGAACTTGAAGCTCAAGTAAGTTTCAAAAAAATTTTTTCTTCAACAGAAACCATTGTAAAAGGAAATTCAGATGGTAATTTTTATTCATCTACATTTTGCAACAAAGTAAGAGAACTCATTGACCAAAAAACAATAACAAATATTGTTTTTTATGTGGATGTAGATAAATCCGAAGAGATTTTTCATAATGAAGATACTAAGCAAATTTTCAAACCTATAGATGATGGAAAAGGTTCATATTGGTATGGAATATTCCAAGGAAATCAAAGTTGTAAATCATTGTTTTGTCCTGAATTTTATCTAAGTCCAGATGAAATCAACAACTTTGGAGATATGGCATATATCACAAAAACGTCTGTTATCTACAATGGAGAATATAGAACTTGTTATTGTTCTATTTATTATTCGAAAAAACCTTTTACCGAACTTTTAAAAACTACTTTAGCACAGGATACGAGTGTTGTTTATATTATAAATGATCGTGATAGCACTGTAGCTACATCTGATGAACTTTTATCTGGTTTTTATCACTTTAGTTATGAACAAGTTCATGACTCTTTTATGTCATCAAATAACTTTATTCTAAAAACAATACTTGATCAAGATGTATACGCTGGATTTTACAATATAAAGAAAACAGATTGGTTTTTGATTTCTATTATTCCTTCGAAAGTAATAATAAGTAAGACCAAACTCATAATAATGTATTTTATAATAGCTTGCGTTATTTATATACTTATTGCGTTTTTTACAGCTATAAAGTTATCTAGTTCAATTACAAATAGAATTTCATCAATTATAGAAAAAATGTCAAAGGTTCGTACGAGTCCTCCTACTCCATTACCTCAATCATTGTATCACGATGAGATTGGTAGCCTTATAGACACATATAATTATATGACTTTGACTATTAATCAACTTATAGAACAACATATAAAAGCTGTTGAGAATTTGAGAATCTCTGAATTTCGTGCTTTGCAAGCACAAATCAATCCTCATTTTCTATACAATACTATGGATATGATCAAATGGATGGCTCTAAATGGACAGGGAGATGAAGTTTCTCAAGTAGTTATAGATTTATCTAAGTTCTACAAACTTACTTTGAGCAAAAAAGATGTAGTAAGTACTATTGCTGACGAACTAGAACATGCTAGTCTATATGTTAAACTTCAAAATATGAGATACAATGGAATCATAGATTTAGTAAACGATATGCCTGACTATATGATGGACTTGACCATACCTAAGCTTACTTTTCAACCACTTGTTGAGAATGCTATTATCCATGGTCTTTTTGAAAAAATTCCACGAGGAGGAACTATTGTTATCACTGGTTGGATAGAAAATGAAACTGCAGTGATATTGATTTCTGACAATGGTGTAGGTATGTCTAAAGAAAAACTTTCTACAATACTTTCAAGTACAGGTACTAGTAAAACTGGTTCAAAAATTGCAATTTACAATACTAACCTTCGTTTGCATATACTTTATGGAAATAACTCAGGACTTTCTTATAGAAGTGAAGTAAATAAAGGAACAGAAGTCGAAATAAGAGTAAGTTTATCTAAAAATAATTTGAATGATTAGTTAAAGGCTGATTATATCTTTAAAAATAAATCAGCCTTCTTTACTATTTTTATTTATCGCAAACTCCTACGCTTATTTTTTCGCCATCTCCATCAACTACTATCTCATCGCCATTGTTTATTTGACCTGCTATAAGTTTTTTAGCAATAGTAGTTTCAAGTATATTTCCAATATATCTCTTTAGAGGTCTTGCTCCGTAAACTGGATCATAACCTTCATTGACCATTATTTCTTTTGCTGAATCAGTGACCTTTATAGTGATATTTTTTTCGTTCAATCTATTTCTAAGGTCATTCATAAAAATATCAATTATTTTCTTTATATTTTCCTTGTCAAGAGGCTTGAACATAATTATATCGTCTACTCTATTTAGAAATTCTGGTTTGAATTTCATCTTCATTTCACTCATTACTCTATTATTTATTTCTTCAGTAATATTTCCACCAGATGCTAATAAATTGTGACTTCCTATATTAGATGTCATTATAATCAATGTATTTTTGAAATCTACAGTCTTGCCTTTGTTGTCAGTAAGTCTTCCGTCGTCAAGTATTTGTAGGAAAATATTAAATACATCTTCATGTGCTTTTTCTATTTCATCAAAAAGTATTACTGAATAAGGATTTCTTCTAACTGCTTCTGTAAGTTGGCCTCCTTCTTCATATCCTACATATCCTGGAGGTGGACCTACTAATCTTGAAACTGAATGCTTTTCCATATACTCAGACATATCAATTCTTACAATATTATTTTCATCATCGAAAAGATTTTTTGCAAGAGTCTTCGCAAGTTCTGTCTTACCTACACCTGTTGGACCTAAAAATATAAATGTTCCTATTGGTTTGTTTTCATCTTTAAGTCCTGCTCTAGCTCTAATCACTGCATTTGATACAGCTGTTACTGCTTCGTCTTGACCTAT
Source organism: Clostridioides sp. (assembly GCA_031272305.1). Lineage (GTDB taxonomy): Bacteria > Bacillota > Clostridia > Peptostreptococcales > Peptostreptococcaceae > Metaclostridioides. The sequence goes on along the minus strand of JAISUA010000200.1, from coordinate 3,196 downwards.
AACTCTCTCATGAAGCTCATCTTCAAGTTTTAAAAGTTTTTGTCTTTCGCTTTCAACAAGTCTTGTAACAGGTATTCCTGTCCATTTAGCAACTATTGCAGATATTTCTTCTTCTGTGACTTCCTCTTTCAACAAGAATGTTTCTTCAGAACCTGTTCTCTTATTTTCAAGCTCGTGTATTTTTTCTTCAATTTGAGGAATCATACCATATTTTATTTCTGCCACTTTATTGAAATCATACTCTCTTTCATATTTTTCAAGTTGACCCTTTGCATCGTCAAGTTTAGATTTCAAATTTTTAATTTCAAGTATGCTTTCTTTTTCTTTTTCATATTTTGCAGTCATTTCATCGTTCTTAGTTTTTAGATCTGCTATTTCCTTTTGAATATCTTTTAATCTTTGTTTACTTTTTTCATCATCTTCTTTTGATAATGCTTCTTTTTCTGTTTCAAGCATAAATAATTTTCTTCTAACAACATCAAGTTCTGTTGGAAGAGAATCTATCTCAGATCTAATCATAGCACCAGCTTCGTCTATCAAATCTATTGCTTTGTCAGGTAAAAATCTATCATTGATATATCTATCAGAAAGTTTGGCTGCTTGCACTATTGCACTATCGTGTATTCTTACTCCATGATGGATTTCGAATCTTTCTTTTAGACCTCTCAATATAGAAATAGTATCTTCAACAGTAGGTTCTGCAACTATTACTGGTTGAAATCTTCTTTCAAGTGCCTTATCTTTTTCAATATATTTTCTGTATTCATCGAAAGTTGTAGCACCTATACAATTAAGTTCACCTCTTGCAAGCATAGGTTTAATAAGATTTCCAGCATCCATAGCTCCTTCAGCTTTTCCTGCACCTACAATATTGTGTATTTCATCTATAAACAAAATTATTTTTCCATCAGAACTTTGCACTTCTTTTAGTACTGCCTTCAATCTCTCTTCAAATTCTCCTCTATATTTCGCTCCTGCTATAAGAGAACCCATATCAAGTGAAAAAATTATCTTATCTTTTAATCCTTCTGGAACATCGCCTCTTACAATTCTTTCTGCAAGACCTTCAACAATCGCAGTCTTACCTACTCCTGGTTCACCTATCAACACAGGATTATTTTTTGTTTTTCTAGATAAAATTCTTATTACTCTTCTTATTTCTTCATCTCTTCATATTACAGGATCTAACTTATGTTTTTTTGCTAAGTCTACAAGATTTGTACCGTATTTTGCCAACGAATCATATGTTCCTTCTGGATCATTTGAATCTACTCTTTGATTTCCCCTTATTTGATGCAATACATTCAAAAACTCTGATTTTGTTATAGAATATGTTTTGAATAATTTTCCTATATCAGTATTTGATTCATTTTCAATGATTGCAAGAAAAACGTGTTCAACGCTTATATACTGATCTTTGAAATCTTGCATTATATTTTCTGATTTTACTAGAATATCGTTGATACCTCTTGTAGCTGTCACTCCTTGAGAATTTGCCCCTTCACCGTATACTTTTGGCATATTATTTATTTTTGAATTAAGTGTGTTCTTTAGTGCATCTACTGATACACCCATTTTTTCTAATATATTTGGAATAAGCCCATCTTCTTGATTTACCAAAGCATATGTCAAATGTATAGTATCAACTTGTTGATTATGATTTTTCACTGCTTCACTAAAAGCATCATTTAGAGCATTTCTAACTCTTAAAGTCATTTTTTCTATATCCATAAAAATTTCCTCCTTGTATTTTTTATTTTTTATACTGCATATTTCTACTTAAATTTTGTTTATTAAAATTGATTTTCTCAAATCAAGTAAACTATCCAATATATTTTCATCATTGTTCGAATCATATTTTAAATTCAAAACAAAACTTTTATCTCCATTAAAAAAATCAAATGATTCATTCGAATCTGCAATCATATACAAATCTCTTGCTATTTGTATTACTTCGCCTACTCTCAAATATGCAACCTTATTCAAAAAACTTGATTTAAAATCAAGCAAATATGAATCTACGAAAAAATTATATTCATAAATACAAATACTGTTAAAAATATTTACTATATTTTCATTTAAAAAATTATAAACTTTTTCATTGTTGTAAATCGAAACACTGTCGTAAATATACTCATTAAAAATAGGATGAACGTTTCGTTTTAATTTCAGGAAATATTCTCTAGGAAGTTCAAAGTAAAGTCGCCAGTAGTCAGAATTTTTTTTTTGCAACGAAATTCCTATCCCTTTTTTACCAGCAATATTCAAAATATGAAGTTTTGCTATAAAATCGTATTTATCAAATGTAGACACATCGTTTTCGAAAAAATAATCAAAACATGATAAAATTCCAGCATCAAGATTTAAACTCATACAGTTCACCTTCTTTCTTTAAAAATTTATATTTTGTAAAATATCACTTTCATCATATGCACTTCTCATAATAATTTTTTTATTTCTAACTTTTTACTTTCTTAGATTTTATTTTTGTATACTCCTCAAGTAAACATTCTCTATCGTATCTTGCTCCTTTATAAGCAATTGCAGGATTTATCATATATTCTCCATTTTTTACTCTTTTGATAAAATCCATTTTCTTCAATTTAGTGAAATAAGATGAAAGACTTGTCTTTGGATAATTAATTTCTTCCGAAAGTTCATCAAGTGTCTTAAATATCTTATTATTTTTGTCCATTATATCTATTAAATAAAGAGGAATCATATCTTTTTTCGTGTAAATATCATCAATTACTCGAAGATAATTTTTGATACAAACATTTAAATACTTGTCTTTTCTCTTGAACAAATCCTTGCTCTGAGTGTAGTTTTCGTTGCTGTCCATTTTAGAACTCTTGTTGAAATTAAAAATAAAATCACCCTCTTTCACTATAAAATCTTCTATTAATATATAAAAACTTAATTGTAAAAATATTTTGTGTAAGTTGTTTATTTTTTTATATTCTTTGTTTCTGATAACTAATATATACCACTGAAAAGCATTTGTCAAAGCCTGAAATTGAAAAAGTTAGCTTAATACGCTAACTTTTGTTTGTGTTATATATTAACTTTTTAAAAAATTTTTATTGAAATATTAGCATTTAGAGTAAAGTTAAGATAAAAAAAAAAAATTTTTTTAGAATTTTGATTGCTATTTGTAATCATATAACAAATATTCTTTGTTTATGATAAATAATAT
>JAISUA010000121.1 GCA_031272305.1 Clostridioides sp. | reverse complement strand
GTAGCAGCAGCTTTAGTTGGTATTTTACAATTACTAAGACTTGTGTTATTATCAAATAGAAGAAGAGATTAATTTTATCAAGATTAATGAAATTCTATTATTTAATTTGTAAATGGAGAATATTATGAACGCAAGACAAATAGCATATAAAGTACTTTATGATATACAAAAAAATAAAAGTTATTCTAACATCTCTATCAATAAACACTTTAATAATTATGATATTAAAGATATTGATAGAGGTTTAGCCACTGAGCTTATCTATGGTGTTGTAGAAAATCAAATTTATATTGATTACATCATAGATAAGCTTTCTAAAATTAAAGTAAAGAAAATGAACGACAGTGTAATCACAGTTCTTAGAATGGGAGTGTATCAGATTGTTTTTTTAGAAAATATAGCACAGTATTCAGCTGTAGACGAATCTGTTAAACTTGTAAAAAAATACGACTTCAGATCTTCTGGATTTGTAAATGCAATTCTTAGAAATGTTATTAGACAAAAAGACGAAATAACTAAAATAAAAGAAAAAAATAAAATAAAAAAGCTCTCAATAAAATATTCATATAATGAATGGATAGTGAAAAATTGGGCTGATAAATTTGGAATAGAATTTTGTGAAGAACTTTTAGAAGAAAACTCGCACAAACCAAAACTTTATATTAGGACAAACACTCTAAAAATATCAAGAGATGAACTTATAAGTAAACTAGAAAATATGAATGTGACTTGTAACAAAGTAAAAGGTTTTGAAGAAGCAATTGAAGTTAAGAATTTGAAACAAATACAAAATAATAAATTATTCAAAGATGGTCTGTTTACTATTCAAGATCTAAGTTCGATGCTTGTTGCAAAGGTTGCAAATCCTAATGAAAATTCTCTTGTGCTAGATATTTGCAGTGCTCCTGGAGGGAAAACAACTCATATGGCCACTCTTATGAAAAATACTGGTAAAGTAATAGCAAGAGATATATTTGCACATAAAGTTAAGCTTATAGAAGATAGTGTGAAGAGGTTAGGTCTAAAAAATGTAGAAGCACAAGAATATGATGCTACAAAATTTGATAACAAGAATGTAGATAAATTCGATTATGTTATATGTGATGTTCCTTGTTCAGGTTTTGGAATCGTACGAAGAAAACCTGAGATAAAATATAAAAATTACGAAGAAATAAAAGATCTTCCGATTGTTCAGAAAAATATATTGAACAACGCATCTAAATATTTGAAGGTAGGAGGAACTTTAGTATATAGTACTTGTACTATTCAAAGTGAAGAAGATGAAAATATCATAGAAGAGTTTTTAAAGGAAAATAAAAACTATAAATTAGATAAAATAGATTCTATTGACATAGATTTAGAACAGCAAGATACTGGCATGATAAAAATTTTTCCTAATATTCATAGTATGGACGGTTTTTTTATTGCAAAATTAGTGAGATTTCAGTAATATATTAAGAGAAAGAATTTTAATTCGAAAAGAATAGTCGATTTATGAAAAAACTATTATTCAAATTAGAATATTTGAGTTGTAGAAAAACTCATTTTCGAATTTAAAAATCGAATTATAAAAAATTAAATTATAAAAAGGTGGTAACACATTTTGGAAAGTAGTAACAAAGTTATTTTAAAAAATTTAACACATGATGAACTTAGAGATTATATAGAATCTATAGGTGAGAAAAAATTTAGAGCAAATCAAATATTTTCTTGGATGTATAAAAATGCTATAACTTTTGATGATATGAAAAATATTTCTGGAGATTTGAAAAGAAAATTATCTGAAGTGGCAGACATAGGAAATATTGAACAAGAAGCATGTTTTGAATCAAAAATAGATGGCACAAAAAAATATTTGTTTTTACTTCCAGATGGAAATATAATAGAAACGGTTATGATGGATTATTCTGATAGAGTGACAGTTTGTATTTCAAGTCAAGTTGGCTGTAGAATGGGGTGTGATTTCTGTGCTTCTACAAAAGAAGGATTGATAAGAAATCTCGAACCATGGGAAATACTAGATCAGATTTTAAAAGTAGAAAAGGACATAGGTAAAAGAGTTTCTAATATCGTTATGATGGGAAGCGGAGAACCTCTCGACAATTTCGAAAACACAAAAAGATTTTTGAAACTTGTAAATGAAGAAGAAGGTTTGAATATAGGTTATAGACATATTACACTTTCAACTTGTGGTATAGTTCCAAAAATGTATGAGCTTGCAGATATGCAACTTCCTATAAATTTAGCTATATCTCTACATTCGCCATTTGATGAGAAACGAAAAGAAATAATGCCTGTAGCTAAATCTTTTAAGATAGAAGAAATTATCAAAGCAGCTAAATATTTAATTTCAAAAACAAATAGAAGGGTTACTTTTGAATATTCTCTTATAAAAGGAGTCAATGATTCTAAAAAGGAAGCTGATGAAATAGCAAAACTTTTAAAAGGTATGTTATGTCATGTGAATATCATTCCTATTAACAAAATAGAAGAAAGTAATTATGAAAAACCAGATAAATCGTTTATCTATAAATTTAGAGATGAACTTGAAAGTAAAGGAATAAATGCTACTATAAGAAATTCACGAGGTTCAGACATAGGTGGAGCGTGTGGACAACTTAGAAGAAAGTATAAGAAAAATTTAATATAAAAAAAGTTAGAAGTAATTATTTAAGTTTGTGAATATAAAAATTATTATGAGAAGTGCATATGATAGAAAACGAATGTTTTCGCACTTCGAATAACTAGACTTATCTCATTAGATCTTATTTAAGTGATGATAAGTCTTATAATAAAATCAAAGCAATAAAACAGTATTAATGTCAATAAACTTTTAGATAAATAAAAACTTGATTTATATAGCTAAATACTATAAGTTATATTGATTATAGAGAAGTGAAGTCATATTTTCAAGGAGGATGATTTTATGGAATTCAGTTCAGCCTCTCATATAGGAAAAGTTAGAAAAAATAACGAGGATTATTGTGATGGCAAGATAATTGACACGAAGCAAGGATCCATAGGTATTTTTGCATTAGCTGATGGGATGGGTGGTCACAATAAAGGAGAAGTTGCAAGTTATATTGCAGTTAGCAATATTATTGATTTTCTAGAAAAAAATCTTGTTCAAGATGATAACGTTAAAATTGACTATATTGATGATATTTTGAGACAGGCTTACAACACTGTAAACAGCATCATTTACAAAAAATCATTTGAAGTTGAAGAATGCAAAGGAATGGGAACGACATTGGTTACAGTTGTAGTGTACAATAAGGTGATCTATGTCGCAAATGTAGGTGATAGTAGATGTTATATTTTAGATGGAAAAAAATTCGATAAAATTACTATAGATCATTCCGTTGTTGAACAACTTGTACTAGCTCATGTTATCACGAGAGAAGAGGCAAAGCATCATCCTCAAAAAAATCAGATTACTAGAGCGGTTGGAACAGATAATATGGTGGCTGTAGATATTTTTAAACATTTTCTAAAATCAGGAGATGTTGTGCTTATGGCTACAGATGGACTTACAGGAGTAGCTGAAGATTTTATGATAAAAGAAACTTTACTAGAAAAAATAGGAGATAATTTGGATAATACAAGTAAAGATCTAATAGACTTAGCAAATAATATATCAGGAAAAGATAATATATCTGTTATCTTGATCCGAGTTTAATTAGGATGGTGATATCGTGGCAGAAACAATTTTAGGTAGTAGGTATGAAATATTAAGAAAAATCGGCGATGGAGGAATGGCATTTGTTTATGAAGCAAAGGACAGATTGTTAAATAGAAATGTTGCCATTAAAGTTTTGAGACCAGAATTTGTCGATGATGAGGAATTTTTGATAAAATTTAAAAGAGAAGCAGAAGCAGTTGCTAGTTTATCACATCCTAATATAGTAAATGTTTATGATGTTGGAGAAGACGGAAAAGTTCACTATATTGTTATGGAGTTTGTAGATGGCAAAAATCTTAAAGAAATCATTCAGAACGAAGGTACACTAGATGAATATACTGCTCTTGATATAACTAAACAAATTGCTCAAGCATTAGGTGCAGCACACAAAAAAGGGATAATACACAGAGATATAAAACCTCACAATATTTTGATTTCAAACGAAGGTAGAGTTGTGAAAGTAGCTGACTTTGGTATTGCTAAGGCTGTATCCAATTCAACTGTAACAAATATGGGAAGCATAATAGGTTCTGTTCATTATTTTTCTCCAGAGCAAGCAAAGGGAAAATTTGTAACTAATAGTTCAGACTTGTATTCTTTAGGAATAGTGTTGTATGAAATGTTACTTGGAAAAGTTCCTTTCAGAGGAGATAGTCCAATATCTATAGCACTTCAACATATTAATGACGAGGTTGAATTTACAAGTGAAGAAAAGGTGAGAATACCTCAAAGTATAAGAACATTAATTAGAAAGCTTACAGAGAAAGTTCCTTCTGATAGATATCAGACTGCAGAAGAATTGGTAGAAGATATAGATTATATTGAGAAAAACATAGATCTTGATTTTATCAAAGAATACAATGACTTCGAAACAAAGAAAATAGATACAAAAGAACTTTATAAATCTAATAAACTTATGAATGAAAAAATAAATCCGATTCCTCTCAAAGATATGGACGATGAAGATGATTACGACGATGATGAAGAAGATTATTATGAAGATGATTACGACGACGATTACGATGATGAAGAAGAGGATTATTACGAAGATATGAAACAAAGTAAAAAAGATAAAAATAAGAAGAAAAAAAAGAAAGATAGCACGAAATCAAAAGTTTTATGGTCTTTTGCAGCTATTATGCTTATCTTGATTTTAGGATTTGAATTTTTCATAGGAATGAAATTCTTTGGAAATCCATTTGCAGATAAGACAGAACAAGTTGTTCCAAACATAGTGAATATGTCACAAGAAGAGGCGAAAGCAGAACTTGATAAGATAGGTGTCAAGTTTGAAGTAGCTGCTGAGGAATACAGCAGTAGTGTAGATAAAGGTAATGTCATAACTCAGAATCCTGAATCAGGTACATCTATTAAAAAAGGTGAAACAGTGATAGTTGTAGTGAGTAAAGGAGATGGAGGAGTAGTAGTGCCAGATGTTACAGGTCATACTCTTAGCCAAGCAAAAGAAATACTTGCATCATATGATTTGGAATTAGGAAGAATATCATATGAATTTAGTGATACTAAAAAAGAAGGCATAGTATTAGAGCAAACACCTAGTGCTGGTGCAAAGAATGCAGAAAAGGGTGATTCAGTATCATTAGTAGTTTCAAAGGGAAAAGAAGAAACAGAAACAATTATACCAGATGCTCCGACTACTACAACAAAACCAGACGATAGCGATTCTTCTTCAACTACTAAACCACCTGCAAAAGAACCAGATGATAGTGAAGATGAACCAAGTAAGAATGAAGATACTACTGGAGGTTCAAATGAAAGTGATTCAAATAATAGTCACTCAGATGGAACGAACTCAAATAATGAAAGTGGAAGCACTACAGAATAATAAATAGAGTGTGTAAAAAATCTTAAAAATTTAAAATAATTTCAAAAACTGAATTTCTATGTTTTGAAAAGTGAGGGTGATGAAATATCTATGCTCTCACTTTTTTGTATAAGTAAGAAAGTTGGTGTAAAGATGAATGATTTAAATGTAAATAAAAAATTATCTACTGTGTTGATAACAGGTGCGTCAAGAGGAATAGGTGCAGATATGGCTATTTCATTTGCTAGAAAAGGATACAATGTTCTTGCAAATTATAATAATTCAGAGTCGAACGCAATAAACTTAAAAGAAGTTGCTGAATCTGAGGGAAAAAGAATTATGCTTTTCAAAGCAGATGTCACAAAAAGAAGTGAAGTAGAAGAAATGTTCAATCAATGTATCAAAGAATTTGGAAGTGTAGATATTTTGATTAATAATGCTGGTGTGGATGTAGAAGGTTTGTTTACAGATGCAACTGATGAAGAATATGATAGAGTATTAGATGTAAATTTGAAAGGTGCGTTCATTTGTTCTCAAATAGCACTTAAACATATGATTTCTAATAAAAAAGGTAAAATAATAAATATATCTTCAATTTGGGGAATATCAGGTGGCTCATGTGAGGTTATCTATTCAGTATCAAAAGCAGGCTTGATAGGACTAACAAAAGCACTTGCAAAAGAAGTTGCACCTTCAAATATAACTGTAAATGCAATAGCACCAGGTGCAATCTATACAGAAATGTTGGAGCAAATAAGGGAAGAAGATTTGGAAGTATTCAGACAAGAAACACCTCTTGGAAGAATAGGGAATGTGAAGGATGTAACACAAACAGCTCTATTTTTGGCAGGAGAAGGAGGAGACTTTTTTACTGGACAGGTACTAAGTCCAAATGGAGGAGTAGTGATATAAATTGTATAAATTAATTTCAAAAAATATTTATAAAAAATACATTTTAAGATATACTAAAAGTATCTTATAAGATTCTTAACAATGTTTAAAGTATAAGTCTTGATGATGATGTGAATTTCACTTATCGTTCCAAGAGTAATGTTGATAGGTTTTAGGGACTCATCGATAGTATGGTAGAATGCAAGTTACCGTTCCAAGAGTAATGTTGATAGAAATGTTCAATGTACAAAAGATATAAAGTTAATAAGGAAAGTAATGTGAATGAATTAATAAATATAAAAGAATACGGGAAATTATCAAAAATATATAAATGCTATTCTTATGAGGAGTATGTTTATGGATTGAAAACATTGCTTGACTTTGAAACTGAATTATCTAATTTTTTACAACATCTAAGAATAATCAATTAAAAATATATTGAATAATAGATGGAAGTTTTGAAGAAAGATATGAAAGAAGGTATAAAATATATGGAAGTTTTGAAAAAAGACACGAAAGAAGGTATGAAAGATATGGATGGCATGAAAAAAGATACGAAAGAAGCTATGGAAGATATTAATTTAGAGCCTACTATTGGAAATTAAGTAGAAGTGTATACAACAGGCACAGATACTGTTGCTAATTTAAAGGAAGTGAATAAGTCAAAAGACCTAACAAACAATAAGTATGAAGTTAAATATCCAGATCAATTAGATAATGGACTACTATTAGCAGCTTTTGTTATCAATCTTATTGTTTTAGTATGCTCATGTTGGTTGGTGATTCCACTAGCGTGGATGATTCCTATGACTGTATCTAGTTATAGAGCATATAAAGGAATCAGACCGAATACAGTTGCACTTGGAGTATGCACTTTGATATTTTTTGATTTAATTGGAGGAATTTTGATGCTTTGTGCTCCAAAGAATAATTAATATATTAAGAAGGAATTTAAAATTTGCAGTATAATAACGTAAATTTTATTTCTAGAAATAAAGTTTGCTAGTGTAGCAAAAGAAGAAATAAATTGAAATAGAATTGCAAATGAGGATGATTTGATAGATTATCCTCATTTTTGTATATATTTTATTTTTGTAATATTTTGTTTTATAGTATTTAGTACATTTATGCTAAAGTGTTATATCACATTTATTATGAGAAGTGCATATGATAGAAAACGGATGTTTTCGCACTTCGAATAACTAGACTTATCTCATTA
>JAISUA010000129.1 GCA_031272305.1 Clostridioides sp. | reverse complement strand
TAAAACTTCACAACAAAGTAACAACAACAATAAGTGTAGCAGTAAAAGAAAAAAATAAATAAAAAAGAACTAAAATAAAAAAATATAGTTCGTAATAAAAAATTTTTGATTATTAAGTTTCGTAAAAAGTTTAGATTATGAGCTATAAAAATATTATTCAAAAAATAAGTTTCATATATAAAAAATACTGTATAAAAACCAAGTTTATAGGAAAATTAAGAATGATATAAAACAATGAAAGGGGAGGTGATAACTATGGAGCAGGAATTTTCAAAAATACCTCCACACAGTGTAGAATCAGAGCAGTCTATTTTAGGTGCGATATTACTAGACAAAGATGCTATTATAACTGTTTCAGAAATAATCAGACCAGATGATTTCTATAAAGATGCACACAAGATAATATATGAGAGTATGATGTCTTTAAATGAAAAAAATGAACCGATAGATATTATCACTCTTCCAGAAGAATTGAAATCTAGAGGTCATTTGAATGATATAGGAGGCTACACATATCTAACTAATCTGGCGACGGTTGTGCCAATAACTTCAAATGTAAAATATTATGCTAACATAGTCAAAGAAAAATCTGTTATGAGAAAACTGATTAAGGCTTCTGATGAAATTATGAATTTGAGTTATGAGAGGTCAACTAGTGTAGAAGATGTTCTTGAACAAGCAGAAAAAAAGATATTCGATATATCTCAAGAAAAAGTAGGCAGTGACTTCAAGCCAATCAACCAAGTTCTTGCAGATACTTACGAGATGATTGAAAAGTTATGCACTGAAAAGAGCGAAGTCACAGGACTTACTACAGGATTTAGAGATTTAAATAAAAAATTAAATGGTTTACAAAAAACAGATTTGATACTTGTAGCAGCTAGACCAGCAATGGGTAAAACTGCATTCGCTTTGAATCTTGTACAAAATACAGCTTTGAAGGCAAATGCCTCTGTAGCTGTATTTTCTCTTGAAATGTCAAAAGAACAGCTTGTTCAACGTATATTATCAGCAACATCAAATGTTGAGTTGAAAAAAATAAAAACAGGAACACTTTCAGAGAATGATTGGCCTAGATTGATAGATGCTATGGCACTTTTATCAAATACAAAGATATTTATTGATGATACACCTGGTATAAAAATTTCTGAAATAAGATCGAAAGCTAGAAAATTAAAGATAGAATCAGGTCTTGACTTTATACTTATAGACTATCTTCAACTTATGGAAGGTGATGGAAGGACGGAAAATAGGCAACAAGAGATAGCACAGATTTCTAGATCTCTAAAAATCCTTGCAAAAGAATTAGATTGCCCAGTGCTGGCACTTTCTCAATTATCTCGTTCTCCTGAAATGAGAAGAGATCATAGGCCTATGCTTTCAGATTTGAGAGAGTCAGGATCAATAGAACAGGATGCAGATATAGTTATGTTCTTGTATAGAGATGAGTATTATAATCCTGATTCAGAAAGCAAGAATATATGCGAAGTTATCATAGCAAAAAATAGAAATGGTGAAACTGGTACTGCAGAACTTGTATGGTTAGGTGAAGTACAAAAATTTGGCGATAAATTAAGAGAGCTATAAATTTATCAATTATCGACTATCCAAAAGAAGTTTGGATAGTACCTAAGAACCCCTCGACTTCAGTCGTGGGAGGTTCAGTGATCTAGTGGATAAGAAAAGAATTTTTTGATATGTGGATCAAATAGATAAGTTTGAAATAATATTTCACTACTTTTATTCACATAAAATATCTGTATAAAATAAAAAAGTTGTGGATAACAAAAAAGAATTTATATATTTATTGAAATTACTAAGTGATTTATACACAATATCCACAGAAAAAAGTAGAATATCTGTGGATAAAATATGGAGGAAAATTATGAACGCTTTAGAAATTTATTATTTCTATCCAAAATCAAAAATTGTTGGACAAGATATGAATTTAATAAGAATAGTTGATAAAAATAAAAAAGAAAGTTTGATTGTATATGCTACCTTCAAAAATAGATTAGAAAAATCCTTAGAAAAAGACATAGCAGAAAAAAATTTAGAAAAAGATACAGTAGTAAAATCCTTAGAAAAAGACACAGCAGAAAAAAATTTAGAAAAAGTTGCAATAAACATAACGAATACATTGGTTGGAGAAGAAATTAAACTTTTTGATATAAAAGATATTCAAGATGTCGAATGTGTAGTTTCGAAAATCAGTGATTCTGAAGAAGAAATTTTGAAATTAGAAGATATTTACAATGCAGAAGAATATATAAGAGGACTTTTTTAACATAATTCAGTTAGAAGAATATATTAAGAAGACTTTTTTTAATATAATTTAGGCAGAAGTCGCTCATCTCATACAGGTGGGTGATGAATGTCGTTCGTTATGAGAGTTAATAAATACGTATATTATTCTAAAATAATCTAAAAACATTGAAATATATGCGAATATTTGATAGAATATATATGTTAAATATTCGATATTATAAGTTGTATAAAAGATACAGAGGTGAAGAAATGAAAACAGTTGCAGTTGTAGGTTCTCAGTGGGGAGACGAAGGGAAAGGTAAAGTTATAGATTTCCTTGCTACTCAATCTGATGTTGTCATCAGAGCACAAGGTGGAAATAACGCAGGTCATACACTAGTTGTTGACGGGAAAAAATATGCACTTCGTCTTATTCCATCAGGAATATTAAATCCTGAAGCGGTAAATGTAATAGGTAATGGAATAGTATTTGATCCAAAAGGATTTCTAAAAGAGCTTGAAAATTTTGAGGAAGGTCAAGTTCATCATGATAAGATAAAAATAAGTGATAGAGCACATGTTATTATGCCTTATCATAAAGAATTGGACGCTCTTTCAGAAGAAGCAAGAGGAGATCAAAAAATAGGGACAACTAAAAATGGTATAGGTCCTTGTTATATGGATAAAACAGAACGTTCAGGCATAAGAATTTGCGATTTGATGGATAAAGACATTTTTAAGAAAAAATTATCTGCTCAAATAATAGCTAAGAATAAAATAGTGAAAAATATCTACGGAAAAGAAGAACTTTTTGATTTCGAAACAATCTACAATGAATATCTAGGATATGCTGACAAAATCAGAAGATATGTAGATGATACAACAGTAATTGTTTACGATGCGATAAAAGAAGGCAAAAAAGTATTGTTCGAAGGTGCTCAAGGAACTTTCTTGGATCTAGACCTTGGAACATATCCTTATGTAACTTCTTCTCATCCTATATCAGGAGGATTTGCTGTAGGTGCTGGTATCGGTCCTAATATGATAAAAGATGTAGTAGGAATAGTAAAAGCATATACAACAAGAGTAGGAGAAGGACCATTCGTAACAGAACAAGATAACGAAATCGGTGAAACAATCAGAAAAAATGGACATGAATTTGGTGTTGTAACAGGTAGACCTAGAAGATGTGGTTGGTTCGATGCTGTTATGGTTAGTTATGCAGCAAGAGTAAATGGTCTTACAAGTATAGCATTTATGTTGCTTGATGTGCTTACTGGTTTTGATAAATTAAGAATTTGTACAGCTTACAAAATGGGCGACAAAATAATAAAGAATTTTCCAGCGTCACTTGATGACCTTGCAAAATGTGAACCAATCTATGAAGAATTAGATGGTTGGAATGAAGATATAACAGGAGTAACAGATTTTGATGAACTTCCTGAAAATGCTAAGAACTATGTAAGAAGAATCGAAGAACTTATAGGTGTAAGTGTAGATATAGTATCTGTAGGTCCTGGAAGATTACAAACAATAGTTAGAAGAAATATATTTGAAAAATAATTGTATAAATTCAACGAATTTGAAAATCCTCTATAGATTTATAGTAGGATATATAGAAAAAAATAAATCTCTTATAGTGTTATATAGAAATAAAACATTGTAAGAGATTTAATTTTTTTAAGTACAATAGAAATTGTTTTGATAGCATCAATATTTGCGATTTTGCGTGAACTATTATTATTTTTAAGAGACATTATTTTTAAGAGATATTATTTTTAAGAGATATTATTTTAAAAGTAGCTAAAAAATGTTTTCAAAAATATTTTATACTGACTTTTGTTTTGGTATGCAAAAAAATCAACTATAATTATTATATCAATTATTATAATTTACATAAACAACTTGACAAGATAGTAGAAATATTGATATAATTGCATTGTATTAATGAAATAATACTTAAATTTATACTAGGATTCATTTTAGAGAAACCTAGTTCATATTAATAAAATAAGAAGGGGGAGTTTAAATGAATGAATTTGAAAAAAATAATAATTTTGAAACTGCAGAAGAAAAGAAAGATTTAAATCTAGGTGAAGTTAACGAAGGAGAAACAAGTAATTTAAATCTAGGTGAAGTTAACGAAGAAGAAAGAAGTAACTTAAATCAAGATGAAGCCAACGAAGGAGAAAGAAATAACTTAAATCAAGATGAAGTTAACGAAGAAGAAAAGAATGGGTCAAATGAAAATGAAATTTACCACAAAGAAGATAGTGAATCTGTTAAATTAAAGGATGATGAGTTTTATTATTATTTAGGAAAAGCAAAGAAATGGACTATAATTTCATTAGTATTTGAAGGATTAGGATTTTTATCAAAATTATCGACCATAAGTATAGTATTTTTCCCGAATCCAGATATGTATTCATATTTAAATGATCCTGCTTTAAATAATGATCCTGGATTACAAGTAAAAATGATGGAAGCAACTTCTGGACCAATGGCTAAGATAGAGTTAATACTATCTCTAATTGTAGCAGTGTATCTTATAATTTCATATGTAAAATCAAATAAGAAGCTTAAAGAAGGAGAAGTACCATCTAAACTTCCATACTATGTTTCAATAGGATTTATGTTTGTAAGCATTATTTTAAATATACTTACAAATGGAGGTAGTGCTGGAATAACATCTGCTGGAGTACTTCCAGAAATGTTTGTTAATATAATTATGGGTATTTCTTATTTTATAACTTTACTATATTTACTACCAGTAGTTATGTCTATCAAATATTTGTTTAAATTAGAAAAATAAATACGATAATTGTCAATATTATTGCTATTTTTGATCAAACTTTTTTATTAGATATAGTTTTAAAGTTTTGATCAAAAGTTGGCACAAAGATTCGAATTATAAATAAGACAAACATTCAAATTACAAATGACAAAAATATTCAAATTATAAATAATCTAACAAAACAGAAGGGTGAAATAATGAGTAAAGTAAAATTCACAAAATATAAAGAGAAGAATTTGACTAAAAAATTCAATAAAGAAGGAAATATAATCACAAGATTAAATACAAAATTTAGAAACTTAACAAAACAAGAAAAAATACGATACTCGATAATATCAGGAATTGTAGGAATAGTTATTATAATAGGATGTATAGTTTTTTCTAGCATGAGAGGAAATACTGCGAATGCTATGCAATATACAGTTACAAAACTAGAAAAAGA
>JAISUA010000054.1 GCA_031272305.1 Clostridioides sp. | reverse complement strand
AGATTTTTTCTACGTCGTCACCTTCATTTTTTCTAAGCAGACCATGGTCTACAAATATACAAGTTAGATTATCTCCTATAGCTCTGTGAATCAACACTGCTGCTACAGATGAATCTACTCCTCCACTCAACGCACAAAGAGCTTTTTTGTTTCCTATTTTTTCTTTTAATTCAGCAACTTTTTCATCTATAAAAGAAGCAGTAGTCCAATCTCCTTTTAGACCACAAATATTATAAAGGAAGTTTTTTATTATTTTGTATCCTTCTATACTGTGTTCAACTTCTGGATGGAATTGTACAGCATATATATTTTTTTCGATGTTTTGAAGTGCAGCGAAAGGACAAGCTGATGTTGTTGCTATCACATCGAAACCTTCTGGCATTTTTGAGATGTAGTCATTGTGACTCATCCATACTATATTAGCTGACATGTCTTCAAATAACTTAGATTGTTCGTATTTTATTTGAGTTTTTCCAAATTCTTTTTCATTCATTCCACCAGCTTTTACTTCTCCACCTAGTGAATGAGCGATAAGTTGTGCTCCGTAGCAAATACCTAAGATAGGCACTCCTGCTTCGTATATTTCGTTCGCAAGTTTAGGTGAATCTTCTAAATATGCACTATTTGGTCCACCTGTGAATATAATTCCCTTTGGATTTTTTGCTAAAATAGCTTCCACACCAATTGTATAAGAAACTATTTCACAATAAACATTATTTTCTCTTACTCTTCTTGCTATCAATTGATTGTATTGTCCACCGAAGTCAACAACCAAAACTAATTCGTGTTTCATACTTCATCTCCTTAAATTTTATATGTTTATATAGCACTTAAATTAATCATTATATATTACATTTTTATCAATAAGACTTATAATCATATATTTGAGTTAATTTACTAAATGTATAACAACATTTCACTTATAATATATTTCAATTAATTTGCAAATGCATCATACTTGCTATAAAAAATTAAATTTTCATAATTAAAATAATCGAAAAAAATTGTTCGATATTATATAATATATTACCACATTTTTTGAAATTTGATAAGATGTACGAACATTAAATATCAAATTTTATTTTTTATTTGCTAAGATATGCGAATATTTAATATCATATTTATAACTTTTATTCGAATAAATCAAGATTTTTAGTTTTAAGTATTTTAGTTTTAAGTATTTTAATTTTAAATATTTCAAGATTTCTATTTTTAAATATTTTTATTTTTTTATGTTTTTAAATACTTCTTCATAGATTTTTCTTATAGGCACTTGATTTTTTTCAGCTAAAAGTAAACAATCCTCATATTCTGCTTTGTATTTTATAATTTCTTTACTCTTTTCATTTATCATTCCCAATTTTACTCTTACTTCACCATAGATAGTATTTACAATTGTAAACTCTCTATGTAAAATTTTTCTTTTTATTTGTTGATAGCGAACTCCATAACTTGTAGTCTCATTTAAAACAAAATTTATGAATTTATCCAAATCATTTTCACTGCACAAAATGGAAAGTTTGTTTGCAGGTCGATTTTTTTTCATAAAAATATTTTGAGTATAGACATCAAGTGCACCTAAATTAAATGCCTTTTTGAACAAATATGAATATATTTCAGGATTCATATCATCTATATTCGCTGAAATCTCATAAACAGTTTCACTACTTTCATCTGACTGCATTTCTATTTTTTCTCCTAATATAGTTCTCAACATATTAGGAACGCTGAATTTTTTCTTACCTATTCCATATCCAATTCCTAGTGGATTTATTTCTGGATTGTCTACAAATTTACTTACAAAAGTTTTTATAATCGCAGCACCAGTAGGAGTTGTGCATTCTCCTTCGATGTTTCCAATTATAATAGGCACATTTTTTAAAATTTCAATAGTTGCTGGTGCAGGTACAGGCATAATTCCATGTTCACATTCTACAAATCCTGAACCTACAGGTATTTTTGAAGCATATACTTCATCAATTTCTAACATATCTAGCAAAATACAAACACTTACTACATCTACTATAGAATCTACTGCTCCAACCTCGTGAAAATGGATTTTATCAATTGTTGTAGCATGTACTTTAGCTTCAGCTTCACCAATTGTCCTAAATACTTTTTTAGCATTTATTTTTATATTTTCATTCAAAGAACTTTTGTCAATTATATCAAAAATTGTTTCGATATTTCTATGATGATCATGACTATGATGATCATGACCATGTTCATGACCATGTTCATGAGTATAACTATGTTCATCTATATGACTATGATTGTGTTTATGGCTGTGTTTACATATATTGGCACTACCGTTTTTATTTAACAGCTTTACATCAACATGCAACCCTTTTATTCCACTTTCTATTTTTGTTTCTACGTTTAATTCATATTCATTCGAAATATTTAATTTTCCAAGTTCTCTTAAAAAATCTTCTTTCGAAATTACTCCTAAATCAAGTAATCCTGCAATTGTCATATCTCCAGATATTCCATTTACAGTGTCCAAATAAAGAATCTTGCTCAAGCAACCACCTCCTATTAATTAAAACAAATTTTTTAAGTTGTCTTATTTTAGTTTTTCCATTTCATCTTTGATTCTTTTTATTGCTTTTTTAAAATTTGTTTCATCTAATCCCTTCTTTTTCATTAAGATAGATGTATTTTTCAACTCGTTTTGCAAGTTTTTTCGTTTATCTTTTTTGACATTTTTTAAATATTCTTTTGCTTCACTCATGACTTTTTTTAATTCAAAATAAGCTATATATGATTTTCTTTCATCTGCAATTTGCTCTAACAAATATGCTAAAGTCCACTTTTTATTTATTTCTGTGACAGTTGCCTTTAGTGGAATCTCAACTTTATTCTCATTGAATTTTTCTAAAAATAAATCTATCTCAACACTATTAAATCCACTAAAAATAACTGTTTCGAAGTTTAAATAGATACTTTCTTCAAAATCATCTTTTTGTGTCTCGTTAGATTCTTTTTTATCTTCAAATCCTTCAAATCTTTCAAGACCTATCAAAAATCCTACCTTCTTATGTAGATCACATTTATCAATAGTAACAATTTCAAAACCTAATTCAGAAATAATATTCATAACTATATCTCCATTATTTGAGTTTTCATCTAGATTATAAAGCAATACCTTCTTTTCATCCATAAATTATTTTCACCTCCAAATTTAATATAATCATCATTTAATGTAATCATCCATTATATTTTAGTCCAATTGATTTATTACTGACGCTAAGTATCCTGCTCCAAATCCATTGTCAATATTCACAACTGACATTCCAGAACCACAGCTATTTAACATAGCAAGCAAAGCAGACAAACCTCCAAAATTAGCACCATAACCAACAGAAGTTGGAACTGCTATCACAGGTTTACTTACAAGACCTGCTACAACACTCGCCAAAGCACCTTCCATTCCTGCAACCACTATAATCACTCTAGACTCTTCTATCTCTTCTCTTCTTGCAAGCAAACGGTGAATGCCTGCTACACCTACATCGTAAATCCTTTTAACTTCATTACCCATGAATTTTGCTGTATAAAACGCTTCATCTGCCACTGGAATATCAGATGTTCCTGCTGTTATTACTGTAATTATTCCCTTTCCTCTGTAATCTATCTTGTGATTTTGCACCATAACAATTCGTGACAATTTATCGTAAATAATATTAGATATATTCTTTTCAATTTCTACAAAAGTACTCTCTCTACATCTAGTAAGCAAAATATTCGAACCTTTTTTGCTCATACTGTCTACTATTCCTAAAACTTGTTCATCTGTCTTTCCTTCACAATAAACAACCTCAGGATAACCATTTCGAAGTTCCCTATGATGGTCTACATTTGCATATCCTAAATTTTCATAAGGAAGCTCTTTTAATTGCTCAACAGCATAATCTATTTCAATTTTATCAGACTTCACATCCTCAAGTAATTTTTTAATATTCATAAATTTCCTCCAAAAAATCTCTATTACAATAATTATACATCATTCTCTCTATTTTGTCGGCACAAATTGATTTTAAATCTCACGCTTATTTAAAATGTAAAAATTTAAATCAACTTATATTTAAAACAATTTATTCAAAACGATTTGTTTAAATCAACTTATATTTAAAACGACTTATTTTAAATGTAAAAATTTTAATTAAAAATTTAAATTTTCGATATCATTAAGTTTTAGATTAAACTATATAAAAAAGATAAGATTATTGCTTGCAAGATTCAATTGGAGGCTTGTGTCCACGAAGTTGGATAGCAGCTACCAGATCTGAAGCAATTATCTTATCTTTTTATATTAAAACTTAATAAACATCTTAAAACTTGTTAATTTCTCTCATTAGTTTTACTGAGTCTGAGTTATTGTTTATCATTACTGCACCTACTAATTTTTCATCTCTATACATTAATTTCTTGATTTTTCTATTAGGTACATCTTTTGTTGTTACTGAATTATTGTAATCTCTTACATCTCCTATAGATATCATATCAGCACCCATTGCATCTAGTGCCACAGGAAGACTTGTATATTCGTATACTTTTTCGTCGCCACAAGCATTTGCACCGGCAACTTTACCCATATCCATTGATGTAGCCCAAAGTGCATAAGAATTTTCTCCAACTTGAGCAACATCACCACAAGCGTAGATATTATCTACAGAAGTTTTCATAGTTTTATCAACTACTATTCCTCTATCTGTTTTTATTTCTGTTCCTTTTGCTATTTCAATATTTGATCTAACACCTATTGAGAATAAAACTAAATCAGTATCTATTGTTTCACCAGATTTCAAAACGACTCTTGTTTTATTTGTTTCTTCAATTTTTTCTATTTTTGAAACTTGTCCATTTGTAATAATTTCTACTCCTGAATCTGCTATACATTTGCTAATCACTCTGCTTGATTCTCTATCAAGTTGTTTTGTAAGTATTTCAGGCATAGCTTCTACTACTGTTACATCTAGTCCTTTTAATTTAAATTCCCAAGCTGCTTCAAGTCCAAGAAGTCCTCCTCCGATTACTACAGCTTTGCTTGCTTTTTCAGTAGCAAGTTTTATTTTTTCAAGGTCTGCTTTATTTCTAAGTGCATATACTGATTCTAAATCGCTACCTTCCATATTTGGAACAAAGCAATGACTTCCTGTTGCTATTATCAATTTATCATAATGAAGTTCTTTTTCTTCAGATTCATTTTTGTAAATTAATTTAGAAGCTTTATCATCAATCTTAGTAACTTTTGTTGAAAGCATTACATTAACATTATTTTCTTTATACCAATCACAGTTTGCCAAATAGAAATCATCTTCTAGATTAGCATTTATTCCATCAGAAAGCGATGGTCTATAGTAAGACAATTCATCTTCATCAGTCAACATTGTTATTTCACAAGTATTATTTCTCTTTCTTATAGCATCAGCTGCATAGAATCCAGCTGCACCATTTCCGATTATTGCATAATTTTCGTTTGTATCATTTTTATATGTTATTTCTTCGTCGTAAATTTCTATAAATTGATCTTCCTTAGCTCCACAAACTGGACATACTTTTGGTGGTTGTGGTCCATCAAATATTTCGTTACAAACAATACATTTATATTTTATATTTGATTTTTTGACAGTAAAAGTATGTTTTAATTTTGTAACAAATTTTTCTGCAAACTTATTTACAAATTGAAGATTTTCTTCAGATGGTTTGAAATTGATAATGCATGGATCAACAGTGTTCATTCTTAGTTGTTCCAATCTTTCCATCACATTGACTACTGCTTCTCCACTCCAACCATATGAACCAAATGCTGATGCAACTTTTTCTCCATGAAGTACAGGATTAAGTGAAACTAAGATTTCCCATACAGGTGGCAAAGCATCTCCTAATATTGTTGGTGTTCCTAAAAGAAGTCCTTTAGATGATATAATCTTAGGCATATATTCTTCTTTTTTAGCAGTGACCATATCAAAAATATTCACTTTGTAGCTTGAATGTTCTTCTATATATTTCTTAACTACTTCTGCTATAGTTTTTGTATATCCATAAGCTGAAACATAACAAATAGTTACTTCATCTTCAAGTTGAAGTTGTTCGTTTTTGCTCCAATCATAATAGAAATCTACTATTCTTTGAGGATTGTTTACTAATACTGGACCATGACCTGGACAAATTGTTTCTATATCAAATGCTTTTATTTTTTCTATAGCATTTATCATAGATGGTTTGAATGGTCCTAGTATATTATCATAGTAATATTTTAAAGCTGTTAAATAATCTTTATCTTCTTGTTCTGTAAGGTTATTTACTATTTTTTCACTACTGTAGTGACTTCCGAATGAATCACAAGTAATAAGTGTTTTGTCTTCTTTTACATATGTGTAGATTGTATCAGGCCAATGTAACATTGGAACTGATAAAAATTCAAGTGTTTTGTCACCAAGAGAAATAGTATCTCCTTCATTTACAATAATATAATCAAAATCTCTGTTTACAATTTCTTTTAGATATTTGACAGCGTTTTCAGATGCAATGATTTTTATGTTTGGAGCAAGCTCAAGAATCTTTTCAACACTTCCTGCGTGATCTGGTTCTGTATGGCTTACTACTAAATAATCAACTTTAGTTACATCAACTTGTAAATCTTTTAATCTTTCTAAGTATTGATCTAATGTTTTGTCTTTTACTGTTTCAAAAAGAGCTGTCTTTTCACTACCTTTCAAAACATACGCATTGTATGTAGTTCCAAAAGGAGTATACATAATAATATCGAATACTCTTAAATCTGGATCCAATGCTCCAACCCAGTATAAATTCTTTTTAATTTCTAATGATTTAAATTCCAAAGTTACAACCTCCTATTTATTTGATTTTTTGTTTAATATTTTTTTGTCAATATTGTTTGATACTTTACTATCAATTCTTGCTTATTTAAATACATACCCTTCCTTGTTCAGTTTAAAACAAAAAAAAATAAAAAATACATATTTTTTTACATGAATTATTCATATCTATTTTTTAAATGATTATACACACAATAATTATACATCTAATAGCTATACACTCAATATAAAAACTTTTTACTGATGTAAATAATTCTGTTAAACTCATTTTAAAATCTTATAATAGTTAAAAAATACGTATTTTTTTATAAAATATTTAATAATTTGTTATTTAATTTTCATTTTATTTATTTTTGTAAATATTTTTCGTAAAATTTGTATTGATATTCATAATCTCCTAAAAGAACTTTATCACTTTTGCCAGTGTCTTCAAAACCATGTTTTTCATAGAACGTTCTAGCTCTTTTGTTATCAGTAAATACTTCTAATTCTATTTTTCTTGCACCTTTTCTTTTCATTTTATCTTCAATTTTATTGTAAAGCAGATGACCATAGCCTTTTCCTATTTTTTCAGGCAATAAATAAAAGCAAATCAAATTTCCAATATTTCTCCCATGATCATAACTGGCAACAGCTGTTCCTACAATTTTATCATTTTCTTCTATAACTTTAACGAAAATTTTTCCCCTAGGCATCTCTTCCATCAAATATTCTACCCAATCATTATTTCTAA